>NZ_JBSHHD010000030.1:0-53275 GCF_053618155.1 Agromyces sp. NPDC055658
CGGGGGCCCACCCCCCCCCCTCCCGCGCCCCCCGCGGGGGGGGCCCCCCCCCAACACGGCACGCGCCCCCCCGGGGTGGGGGGGGCCCGCTTCGACGTTCGAGCGATGGGCGAACGCCGGGGCTCGCGCGCGGGTCAGCCCTCGCCGAGCAGCTCCTGCATCGTCGCGATCTCGTCGGCCTGGGTGTCGGCGATCGCCTGCGCCATCTCGAGGGCGCCGGGGTGCGCCCCGTCGGCGAGCTCGGCCTCGGCCATCTCGATCGCGCCCTCGTGGTGCACGATCATCTGCTCGAGGAACAGGCGGGATGCCTCGTCGCCGGTGGCCTCGGCGAGGGCCGCCATGTCGTCGTCCGACATCATGCCGTCGCCTGACGATCCGTGATCCATGCCGCCGCCGTCGCCGTGGTCCATGCCCGGCATCGCGTCGTCGACGGCGCCCCACTCCTCGAGCCAGGTGTTCAGCTGGTCGATCTCGGGTTGCTGGGCGTCCTTGATCTGCGTCGCGAGGTCGCGCACGGCCGGGTCGATGCCGTCCTTCGCGAGCAGGTCGTCGCTCATCTCGACCGCCTGTTCGTGGTGCGGGATCATCATCTGGGCGAACATCACGTCGGCGTCGTTCTCGGAGCCGGGGTCGGTGCCGGCGCTCGTGCCGGTGCCGCCGCCTGCGGCGGAGCAGGCCGCGAAGGCGAGCGCTGCGGTCACGGCGATGGCGGCCGCGGCGGCGGCGCGCAGGGTCTGGGTCGTGTTCATGGTTTGCTTCTTCCGTCGGAGTCGTGAGTCGTGGATTCGATGCGATGCGGCTCCCGAGGGGGCGCCGCAGCGGCACGCGGTGCGGTCGCTCGGCATGCACGAGGTGCACGGGAGGCCGCTTCCGCGGTCGCGGGTCGAGGTCGACTCAGGTCCGACTGATGGAGAGTGCGATGAGGCTCGGTGGTCGCGGCGGTGCGCTGCTCCGCAGCAGCGCACGCGTGTCGTCGACGGCGCGTGCGACGGCCCGGGCCGCTCCGGGGGCGGCGACGATGAGCACGGCGACCGCGGCGACGAGCATGACGCACCCGAGCATCATGAGCGCGCAGTCGCCCAGGTCGGCCGGTGCGTGACCGGCACCCGCGATGGATGCCTCGGGCTCGGCGCGGGCCGCGTGGCGGGCGTCCGTCGCCGGGTTCGCATGGTGTGCGGCGGAGGTCGGCGCGACGTGCGTCGAGTGCTCCGGGCTCGATCCCGTCGCATGCATCGCGAGCAGGCCGACGATGAGGGCCGCCATCGCGACCACGCTCAGGAGCGTCGCCCGCGCGGTGCGCGAGGCCGGCAGTGCCGCACGACGGATCCGGTCGAGCATCGGGCGGTCACCTCCGGAAAGATGGGATACCCCCGTAGTGTATCGAACACGGGATGAGACCGGCTCGACGCGGCCGTCGAGGCCCTCGTCGGCGCCTCGGTCGGCCGATTCCATTCGATCCGTACGATGGCAGCGCCGGAATCTCGCGGTTAGGCTCGTGTGACGTCTGATTCCGGTGAAGGACATCGACCGATGTGGGGTGAACGCGCGGGGACGATCTCCGCCTCATACGGCCGGGCGCTCGCGACTTCTCTCGGAGCGAGCGACCCGGGCGATGCCGACCGTGATCAGCACGGCCGGCCGGTCGCGCTGCCCGCCGCCGGCGACACCGCCGCGGCCTTCGCGGTGCCTCAGGCCCGCTTCGCGTCGATCGTGCGACGCGTCTACGCACTGCTCATCGCGGCTGCCGTCTCGATCGTGCTGTATCGCGCATTCGTGCACGACGCGACGTTCGACGGCGGGGTCCTCGGCCATCGATCGCTCGACCCGGCGGGTCTCGTGCCCGCGATCGCGGGCGGCGCCGCCGTGTGCGCTGCGCTGCTCGTCGCCTCGGCGTCGCGCACGAGCCTGGCGGCGATCGCACACCTGCGGCTGCCGGGCCTCGGCGCGCGTCCGCGGGCGATCGCGAACGGACTCGCCTGGGCGTCGCTCGCCCTGCTCGCCGTGCACTTCACGGCGGCCGCGTTCGACCCCCTGCCGGGCGGGCACGGACTGTACGGGCTGCTGCTCGGTGGCGTCTTCGGCATCGGCACCTACCGACTGCACCGGCACGCGCTCGACCACGAGGCATATCGCACCTTCAACCTCGTCGCCATGCTGCTCGCCGCGGGCAGCCTCGCGAGCATGAGCATCACGCCCACGGGCGACTGGTGGACCCGCAACTTCTCGACCCTGGGCACGTCGAACGACCTCGCCGCGCTGTGCTTCAACGTCGCGGTCGTCGTGTCGGGCGCCGGCATGGCGGGCCTCTCCGGAGCGCTGACCCGCGCACTCGCGGTCGGACGGTTCGGCATCCGTCGTGGCGCCCGCACCACGATGCGGGTGCACATCGGCCTCGTCGGCTTCGGGCTCATGGGCGTCGGCGCCGTGCCGATCGACCGGGTGCCCGTGCTGCACAACGCGTTCGCCCTCCTCGCCGCGGCGGCGTTCGCGTCGCTCTGCCTCGGCACCCGCTGGTACGCGGAGCGCATGCCGCGCGGGTTCGTCTGCTTCTCGTACGTCGCGCTCGTCGTCGAGGTTGCGGCGATGGCGGGCTACGACCTGCTGGGGTGGTTCAACCTGACGGTGTTCGAGATCGTCGCGTTCACGCTCGTCTTCGCATGGTTGATCGCCCTCGTCGCGACCACCTCCGGTCACCGTCACCACGAGCAGCAGACGGATGCCGCGGGCTCGAGCCGAGGCATCCACCATGTCGCCCGTGGCCGTTCGCTGTCGGCGCACGCCGACCCGGAATCCTCCGCGCGGGCCGGCGTTATGTTCGATAGAGAGTTGAGTCAGATCGACTCAACATCATCGACCAGGAGGAATCATGGCCACCGCCTACGACCCGTTCCGCGACCTCGACCGGGTCGCGTCCGCCCTCTTCGACACCCGGCGCGGCCCGCGCCGCATGCCGATGGATCTCTACCGCGACGGCGACCACTACGTGCTGACCGCCGACCTGCCGGGGATCGACCCCGGCTCGGTCGACATCGACGTCGACGGCCAGCTGCTCACCATCCGAGCCGAGCGCACCCTGACGACCGGCGACGGCGTGAAGTGGATCACGCGCGAGCGCGAGGCCGCCTCGTTCCTGCGGCAGCTCAACCTCGGCCAGGGCGTCGACACCGACCGCATCTCCGCGAGCTACACGAACGGCGTGCTGAGCGTCACGATCCCCGTCAGTGAGAAGGCGAAGCCGCGCAAGATCGCGGTCGAGCAGGGGGATGCCTCGATCACGGCCGTCGACCAGGCGGCCGGCGACGACCGCGTCGAGCCGGTCGAGCAGTGAGCGACGCCCGCGCGGCCGAGCCCGCCGCCCTCGTGGAGATCACTCGCCTCGACGACCGGCAGCGGTACCAGCTGGTCGTCGACGGCGAGCGGGCCGGGTTCGCGCAGTTCCGGCTCGAGCCGGGGGCGATCGTGTTCACCCACACCGTGATCAAGCCCGAGTTCGGGGGCCGCGGCCTCGGCAGTCGCCTCGCGAAGTACGTGCTCGACGACGCGGTCTCCCGTGGCGACCGCATCGTGCCCGAGTGCCCGTTCATCGCGGCGTACCTGCGCGAGCACCCCGGCTACGAGGCATCCGTCGACTGGCCCTGAGCCCGCGAACCGGCCGTCGCCCGCCTGACCGTCGGAATCCCCCCGTTCGGGGCGATGCGGCGTACTCGGGCTGGCGGTTACGATTCGAGCACAACCCGAGTCCGTACCCGACCGGACCGGCCCGTTGCACCTCGACGTGCCGAGCGATCGGAATGTCCCTCTCGACCGCTCGGGTCAAGCTCGCCGAGCTCAGTTCGGGTCGCTCGGCGGGACGGTCTCCATGCGAGACCGCGATGGGGTGGGAGGTAGGGTTCCCACCCCATCGTCGTGCGCGGTCGCGACTCAGCGCGCGGCGGTCGTGCGGCGTTCCGCCGCGGCCTTCCAGGCGAAGTCCACGACCGTGGCGAGCACGATGATCGCGACCAGGGCGATCGCGGTCGCCGGCTCGTTCACGAGCGTCGTCGTGCAGAAGACGATGAAGGTGCCGAGCGTCGCGACGAGCGCGATGACGAGCACCACGATGTTCGCACCCGTCTCGCGGTAGATGCGGAAGTGCGCGACCGTCACCGCCGAGAAGACGAGCAGCGCGACCGCGCTGCCGATCGAGGCGATCTTGTTCAGGTCGAACCCGACGACGAGCACGATGGCGAGCACCGCCATCACGATGAGGCCGAACGGGAACCGGGCGAACGACCGGCCGAACACCGGCGGGAACTGCCCGACCGAGGCGAGGTGCTGGGTCATGCCGATCGAGGGGTACAGGCCGGCGTTCACCGCGCCCGTCGTCGAGAACAGCGCCGTGACGACCATCAGCACGTAGCCCGCCTGCCCGAGCGTGGGTTTCGCCGCCTCCGCGAGCGCCGTCGTGCCGTACTCGACGACCTGCTCGGCCGTCAGCGTGCCGAAGACGCCGAGCGAGACGGCGACGTAGATCGTCGTCGCGATCGCGAGTGCGAAGTAGATCGCCTTCGGCAACTGGCGCGACGGGTTCGGCAGGTCCTTCGCGGTGAAGGTGATGACACCGAAGCCGAGGAATGCGAAGAAGGTGAGCGCGACGCTCGCGATGATCTGCTGCAGGCCCGGGTAGCCGGCCGGGTCGAGCAGCGCCGGATCCCAGTTCGCGATCGTCACGGCGGCGAAGACGACGAGGATGGCGAGCACGACGACGACGATGACCGACTGCACCCGCGCGACGACCTGTGAGCCGACCGCGTTCAAGCACGACATGACCACGATGAGCAGTACCCCGAGCGCCTTCGCCCACCCCGGGTCGCCGCCCGCGACCACCGAGCTCGCGTAGCCGCCGAACGACGAGGCGATCATCGCGACGACGATCGACCCGGCCGTGAAGAAGAGCCACGAGCCGATGCCCGTGAGATGGCCCTCGCCGAGCCCCTTCGACAGGTAGGTGAGGATGCCGCCGCCCGACGGGTACTTCGCACCGAGCTTCGCGAACGAGTAGCCCTGCAGGGCGGCGATGATGCCGGCGACGAGGAACGACACCCACACGGCCGAGCCCGCGACGGCGCCGGCGGCGCCGAGCAGCGCGAAGATGCCCGCGCCGACCATCGAGCCGACGCCGATGAAGGTCGCCTGCAGCACCGTCATGCGCTTCTCCGGCACGTTCGCCGGCGGCTGGTCCGGCGTCGGCTCGTCCGCGGTCATGAGACCCCCACCCCTTCTCGGACCCGCCGGTGCTCAGGACCGCGCCGACGCCGCGACACCCCGGATGAAGAGCGTCTGCGCCGCGATCATGCGCTCGATCTCTCCGGGGTCGACCGACTCGTCGGACGCGTGGATGCGGGACTGCGCGGTGTCCTCAGCGCCCCAGAGGATGATCGCCGATCCGGGCGAGACCTTCTGCAGGGAGGCGACGAGCGGGATCGACGCCCCGCTGCCGATGTTCTCGACGGGCGCGCCGTAGGCGTCGGCGAGGGCGCTCTCGGCGGCGACGATCGCCGGATGCGAGGCATCCACCGCGAACGCGTGACCCACCTTCACCTTCTCGACCTCGACCTCGCAGTTCCACGGCCGCTGCGATCGCAGGTGCGACATGAGCGCCTCGAGCTGCGCGTCGCCGTCGGAGCCCGGCACGATGCGCATCGAGAGCTTCGCGGTGACCGAGGGCAGCAGCACGTTCGACGCCTCCGCCGTGTTCGGCAGGTCCATGCCGAGCACCGTCACCGACGGCTTCGCCCAGATGCGGTCGGAGAGCGAACCCGTGCCGAGGAAGTCGACGCCGGGCAGGATCGCCGAGCCCTCGCGGTAGACGTCCTCGTCCATGTCGGCGCCGCTCCACGCCGAGCTGTCGACGCCGGGGACGACCGTGTCGCCGTGCTCGTCGTGCAGGGTGTCGAGGATGCGGATCATCGCCGTCATCGCGTCGGGCGCCGCACCGCCGAACATGCCGGAGTGCACCGGGTTCGCGAGCGTGCGCACCGTCACGGTGCACGCGACATCGCCGCGGAGCGCGGTCGTGAGCCCGGGGCGGCCCACCTTCTGCGGGCCGATGTCGCCGATGACGTAGGCGTCGGCCGCGAACAGCTCGGGGTTCGCCTCGACGAAGCCCTCGAGATGCGAGATGGTCTCCTCCTCGCCCTCGACGAGGATCTTGATGCGGCACGGCCGGTCGGGCCCGATGAGCTTCAGCGTGCCGTAGTGGATGACGAGGCCCGACTTGTCGTCGGCCGCGCCGCGACCGTAGATGCGGCCGTCGGCCTTCGTCACGGGCTCGAACGGCGTGCTCGACCAGCCCTGGCTCTCGGGCGCCGGCTGCACGTCGTAGTGCGCGTAGAGCAGCACGGTCGGCGAGCCCTCCGGCCCGGGCAGGTCGGCGTAGACGCACGGGTAGCCGCCGGGCACGTCGAGGAGGCGCACGCCCTCGGCGCCGACCGCCTCGAACAGCTCGACCACGGCCTCGCCCATGCGGTGCACGGGTTCGGGGTCGAATCCCGGGAAGGCCACGGACGGGATGCGCACGAGGGCCTCGAGCCGTTCGATCACCTCGGGCATGAGGTCGGCGGCGGCACGCTTCAGGTCGTCGGTGTCTGGCATGGTCTCTCCTTCGATGGACGCTTCTGACGGAAGTCCGAGGTGTGCCGAACGGAGCGGGGCAGCTCGCGGTGCGCGACGTCGGGTCAGGCCGGGACGACGAGCTGGATCAGCAGGCCGGCGAGCACGACGGCGACCCACGACACCAGCATCGGGATCGTGAACGAGTGCCAGACCGGCACCTGGGTGAGCTTCGTCGACCCGGTGAGGTCGGTCTCGACCGCGGCGATCTGCGAGCCGTTGGCCGGGAAGAGCCAGACGCCGATGAGCGACGGCCACATCGCCGTGATGATGCCCGGGGCCAGCCCGGCGGCCAGCGCGATCGGGATCATCGTGTTCGTCGTCGCCGACTGGCTCGTCGTCAGGCCGCAGACGATGAAGAGGGCGACCGCGAGCAGCAGCGGGTTGGCCTCGATCATCGCGCCGAGCGGCTCGATGATCGTCTCCTCGTTCGCCGAGATGAACGTGTCGGCCATCCACGCGATGCCGAAGAGCGCGACGGCCGCGACGAAGCCGGCCTTGAGCAGCGGCTGTTCGACGACCGCCGACGGCTTGACCTTGCGCACGAGGATGATGACCAGGGCGACCGTGAACATGATCATCTCGATGACGGTCGACATGCCGATGGGCTCGAGGTTCCCCTCCTCGTCGGGGAACGCGGGGCGGAGCCCCGGGAACAGCCCGAGCAGCACGATGAGCATCGTGCCGGCGACGAAGATCCACGCCGAGATCGCGCCGCCCGGGGGCACGGGGTGCTCGATGCGCACGGGCTTCGCGTCACCGGGTGCCGCGGCCGAGGCATCCGACCCGCCGGTCTTCACGGCCGTGGCCGTCGTGCCGGAGCCGGCCTTCGCCGCGTAGCGGGCCTTCAGCGCCTCGGGGACCTCGACGGTGCCCGCCTCGACGCGCTTGAGGAACACCGGGTCGTCGAGCAGGTCCTTGCCGACCCGCTGCTGCACGATCGACGTCACGATGCACGCGACGATCGCGGCCGGGACCGTGATGAGCAGGATCTGCGGCAGGCCGTAGCCCGTGCCGTCCATGAGCACGAGGTAGGCGGCCATGGCCGCCGACACCGGGCTCGCGGTGATGCCGAGTCCCGAGGTGACCGTCGACGACGCGAGCGCCCGCTCGGGTCGCTGCCCGTTGCGGTACGCCGTCTCGTAGATCACCGGGATCAGGGCGAAGAAGATGTTCGACGTGCCCGAGAGCACCGTGAACACGAACGCGACGAGCGGCGCGACGTAGGTGAGCCGCTTCGGGTTCGCCTGGATGATCTTCGACGCGATCGCGACGAGGTAGTCGATGCCGCCCGCCGCCTGCATCGCCGACGACGCAGTGATCACCGCGATGATGATGAAGAAGGCGTCGACCGGGATCGAGCCCGGCGGCAGTTGGAAGACGAACACCAGGATGACCGTGCCGACGACGCCCCAGAGCCCGAGGCCGAGGCCCCCGGTCCGGACGCCGAGCACGATGGCCCCGATGACGACGCAGGCTTGCAGAACGACGAGCGCGATCTCCATGGCGGCCTCCCCAAGCCCCGACCCCTGGACTTCTTCTTGAGGCTGAGAGTATTGCTCGAAGGCGCCCTGCGTCTAGTCCCGTTCGGGGGGCGCTACTGCGGGTCGGCCCGCAGCCGGTTGCAGAGCTCGGTGAGGGTGTGCAGCTCGTCGTCGGAGAGCGCGTCGCCGAACTGCCGGTTGATGGCGTCCATGTGCGAGATCGCGACGCGGCGGAACAGGGCGAACCCCTCTTCGGTGATGCCGACGATCGTGCCGCGCCCGTCGGCGGGGTCGGGTGCCTTCGTGACGCAGCCGCGCGCGGCCAGACGGTCGACGAGTCGGCTCACGCTCGGCTGCGTGATGAGGACGCTGCGGTTGAGGTCTTTCAGGCGCAGTCGCCGACCGGGTGCGCGCGAGATGTTGAACAGCACGTCGTACTCGTTGAGCGAGATCACGTCGCTCGGGAACTCGGCCGCGAGCGCTCGCATGATGGTCACCTGTGCACGGAAGAGCGACTCCCACGCCGCGACGGTGGTCGCGCGATCGGCCATGCCGGCCCCCTTCGTCGATCGGACGCATCCAACAATAGGGAACCGCGAGAGGCGGCGCAGGAGGGAACGGTTGAGGGCCGGTCGTAGAGGCTGACGACCGGCCCTCGCCCTTGCACCAAGAGTGTCCTGCAATCACATTCCGCGCCGTCCGCCACAGCAAACAGCCGGCGCACTTCCGAATATATAACGGATCGGTAACAGGCGCTAGTTATCGTTCTGTGATTCTTCCGAGAGCCGATTCCAGCGGGATGATGGATTCATCAATCCATCAAACGAAGGATGTCTCGTGCCGCACCCCGACGCCCACCGGCCGCTCTACGAGGTGAAGGCGAACCTCTTCAAGGGGCTCGCGCATCCCCTGCGGGTGCGAGTGCTCGAGGTGCTCTCGGCCAGCCCCGAGGCATCCGTCTCGGAGCTGCTCGACGCCACCGGCCTCGAGGCCTCGCACCTCTCGCAGCACCTCGCCGTGCTCAAGCGCAACCTGCTCGTGGTCGCCGAGCGCCGCGGCAACCAGGTGTTCTACCGGCTCGCCTACCCGCAGGTCGCCGACCTGCTGCGCGTCGCCCGGGCGCTGCTCGGCGAGATCCTGCAGACGACCGAGCGGCAGCTCATCGAGCGCACCGGGCTGCCCGAAATCCCGCCAGCCGCGGTCGTGGGCTCGTGACCGGGTCGACGCCGGCGGCCGCCGAGCGCACGGCACGCACCGGCGCCCTCGCCCGCCTCGGGCGTGCGGCGCTCGCGCTGCTGCCGAGCCCGGCCGACTACCGCGACCTCCGCCGCACCTGGCGGGGCGACGTGATCGCTGGCATCACGGTCGGGATCGTCGCGCTGCCGCTCGCGCTCGCGTTCGGCGTCAGCTCGGGCGCCGGGGCCGAGGCGGGCCTCGTCACCGCGATCGTCGCGGGCATCGTGGCGGCGGTGTTCGGCGGCTCGAACGTGCAGGTGTCGGGGCCGACCGGTGCGATGGTCGTCGTGCTCGCCCCCATCGTCGCGTCGCACGGCGCCGGCGTGCTCGCGCTCGTGGGCGTGCTCGCCGGAGTGATCGTCGTCGTGGCCGGCGTGCTGCGGCTCGGCCGTGCGGTGAGCTACATCCCGTGGCCGGTCATCGAGGGGTTCACGCTCGGGATCGCGATCATCATCTTCCTGCAGCAGGTGCCGGCCGCGGTCGGCTCGGCGCCCGGCGAGAGCACGAACGCCGCGGTCGCGGCCGTGCAGTCGCTCGCGGCGGTCGAATGGCCGGATGCCGCGTGGTCGATCGGCATCGTCGCGGTCGTCGCCGCGATCATGCTCGTCGCACCGCGGCTGCATCCGAAGCTGCCCGGCTCGATCATCGCGATCATCGTCGTGAGCGCCGTCGCCGTGCTCGTGCAGGCCCCCGTCGCCACGATCGGCGAACTGCCCGCAGGGCTGCCGGCGCCGGCGCTGCCGACGACCGACTGGGCGGCCATGAGCGGGCTCGCAGGTGCGGCGCTCACGGTGGCCGCCCTCGCGGCCATCGAGTCGCTGCTCTCGGCGCGCGTCGCGGCGTCGATCTCCGACACCGGCCCGTACGACGCCGACCGCGAGCTCGTCGGGCAGGGGCTCGCCTCGGTCGCGGCCGGGCTCTTCGGCGGCATGCCGGCCACCGGGGCGATCGCACGCACGGCCGTCAACGTGCGCTCGGGCGGACGCACACGGCTCGCCGCTGTGGTGCACGCGCTGCTGCTGCTCGCGATCGTGCTCGTCGGGGGCGCGGTCGTCGCCGTCATCCCGCTCGCGGCGCTCGCCGGGGTGCTGATGGTCACGGCGACCCGCATGATCTCGTTCGCGACGGTGCGCACCGTGCTCGGCTCGACCCGGTCGGATGCGGTCGTGTTCGTCGTCACGGCCGTCATCACGGTGAGCTTCGACCTCATCTACGCCGTGCTCATCGGCATCGCCGTCGCGGCGTTCTTCGCGCTGCGCGCACTGTCGCGCTCGAGCGGCGTGCACCGCGAGGAGCTGCCGCCGCCGGCCGAGCCCGGCGACGAGCGCATCGCCCTGTTCCGGCTCGAGGGCGCCCTCTTCTTCGGCGCGGCCGAGCGCATGCTCGAACGCGTCGGCGACATCCGCGGCATCGAGGTCGTGATCATCCGCATGTCGCAGCTGCAGCTGCTCGACGCGACGGGCGCCCAGGTCATCACCGAGCTCATCACGGCGCTCGAGCGCCGTGGGGTCACGGTGCTCGTGAAGGGCATCCGCGCCGATCACCTCGGCGTCGCGACGCGGGTCGGCGTCGTGTCGTCGCTGCGTCACCAGAACCACCTGTTCGACGACCTCGGCCTCGCGGTCGCGCACGCCCGCAGCCACGTCGCGCGGGCGCACCCGGTGGCCGAGTAGCGCGCGACGAAGGATCATGCGTCTCGAGACGGGTGATCGGCCACCGGAGGGGCACTCGCGCGCAACTTGCAGGATGAGCCGGCCGGCGCCGCCCTATCCGGGCTTGCCGGATGGAATGTCCTGCAATCGCGTGCGAGACACGGCTGGCGGAGTGCCTGCCGTGCGGCATCCGGCTGCGACTTGCAGGATGAGCCGGCCGGTACCGCAGTATTCGAGCCCGCTCGACGCCTGATCCTGCGCATGCGGTGCGCGAGCTCGCCTCGGCACCGCAGGGCGCTCAGTAGAGGTCGGGCGACGGCGTCGAAGCCTGGCGGATGGAGACGTCCGCGTGACGGTCGAAGCGGTAGCCGACGCCGCGCACGGTGCGCACGATGTCCTGGTAGTGGGCGAGCTTCGAGCGCAGGCGCCGCACGTGCACGTCGATCGTGCGCTCGCTCGGCGCCTCGTCGTCGGCGTCCCACAGGTTCTCGATGAGCTCGTGGCGGTCGATCGTGCGGCCCTCGCGCAGCACGAGGTACTGCAGCAGCTCGAACTCCTTGTAGGTGAGGCCGGCGGCCTCGCCGTCGAGCAGCACGCGCTTGCGCGAGATGTCGATGATGACGCCGTTCGGGTGACGGTCGGCGTCGTTGCGGGTGCCCTTGCCCTCGCGCTGCTTCGCGAGGGCGGCCGGGTCCTGCAGGGCGAGGCGCACGACGTCGACGTCGCGGCCGCCGGCGCCCTCGGGGGCGAGGGCCACGGCGGCGTAGGTCTCCGACGACGGGGCGACCTCGGCGGTCAGGGCGCGGAGCGCCTCGACGATGCGGTGGAGCGTGGTGCCGTCTTCGGCGGCCTTTGCCTCGTCGATGCCGACGTAGAGCACGAAGCCGCGGGCCTCGGTGCCTTCGGGCACGGCGCGGACCCGGGGTGCGGCGGGCGTCGCGGCGGCGGGCCGGGCGACGGCGGCGGCCTCGGCGGCGACGGCCGAGGAGAGCGAGCGGAGCGGCGCCGCCGACGGGGCGGCGGAGAGCGACGGGGCCGTGCGGGCCTGCACCGGGCGGACGGCCGGGGCGACGGGAGCGGTGGCGAGTGCGAGAGACATGACGGGAATCCTTGTGAGTCGAAGGGTGCTGCAGACGACCCCGATCTGCGGGGTCGGAAACGAGAGGCCGATACGGCCGGCGAACCCCCGAGAGCCGGTGGGTTCAGTGGAGTCCGTGCCGACCTGGATGCGGGTCGGCTGCGGAACTCGGCGGTCGAGTCGCGGTCAGCGGCACATTCGACAACACATGGGCGCACGCGCCGACATCATGATGCCGGTCGTCCTGTTCACCTCGCGGGTGGTCAGGGTGCGTGCGTTGTCAGTCATGGGTGCGAGTAAATCCGAGAGTCGAGCGTGTGTCAATTCGTGACCCCCGGATGACGGGGTGTGACGTCGCAGCGGGTGCGCGTCAGCGCGAGGCATCCGGAGGATTCAGACGGCCGGATGCCTCGCATGAAAGAATCTGCGACGAATAGTGAATCTGTAAAATCTTCGTCAAGGGAGCTGCGCCACGGCGCGGCGGACCTCGCAGATCCTTCGAACCGGTGGAATCGGCGGTGCGCTTATACCGTGCCGTAGAGGCGGTCGCCCGCGTCGCCGAGGCCGGGCACGATGAAGCCGTGCTCGTTGAGGCGCTCGTCGATCGCGCCGAGCACGAGCGAGACCTCGCGCCCGTGCAGCGCCTTCTCGACCGCAGCGAGCCCCTCGGGCGTCGCGAGGATGCAGATCGCGGTCACGTCGGTCGCGCCGCGCGCGAGCAGGAACTCGATCGCGGCGCTGAGCGAGCCGCCCGTCGCGAGCATCGGGTCGAGCACGAAGCACTGGCGGTCGGAGAGGTCGTCGGGCAGCCGCTCGGCGTACGTCGTCGGCTGCAGGGTCTCTTCGTCGCGGGCCATGCCGAGGAAGCCGACCTCGGCGCTCGGCAGGAGCTTCACCATGCCCTCGAGCATGCCGAGACCCGCGCGCAGGATCGGCACGATGAGCGGCTTCGGGTCGGCGATGCGCACGCCCGTGGTCGGGGCGACCGGGGTCACGATGTCGACCGGCTCGACCCGGACGCCGCGGGTGCCCTCGTACGCGAGCAGGGTCATGAGCTCTTCGACGAGCGAGCGGAACACCGGCGACGGCGTGTTCTCGTCGCGGAGCACCGTCAGTTTGTGGGTGATGAGCGGGTGGTCGGCAACGTGGACTCGCATAGGCTCGATTCTAGGTTGCGGGGGTCTTCTTCCGTCAGGGGAGTTCGGCGAAGGGGTGAACGGCATGGATGCTTCGGGGCCGGCGATCCACCGCGAGTGGATGCGCCTGGCGCTCGCCGAGGCCGCCCGGGCGCCCGCGACCCGCGACGTGCCGGTCGGCGCCGTCGTGATCGACCGCGAGGGCCGCGTCGTCGCCTCGAGCCGCAACGAGCGCGAGCTGCACGGCGACCCCACGGCGCACGCCGAGGTGATCGCGCTGCGCCGCGCCGCCGAGGCGACCGGCGACTGGCGGCTCGAGGGCTGCACGCTCGTCGTCACGCTCGAGCCGTGCGTGATGTGCGCGGGCGCGATCCTCGCCGCGCGGGTGCCGACCGTGGTGTTCGGCGCATGGGACGAGAAGGCCGGCGCCGCCGGGTCGCTCTACGACGTGCTGCGCGACCGCCGGCTCAACCATCGGGTCGAGGTCTATGCGGGCGTCGAGGCCGAGGCATCCGCGGCGCTGCTGCTCGAGTTCTTCGAGGACCCGCTGCGCCGCCCCTCGTCGTAGTCCTCGAGGTTGCGGAGCCTGCGCACCGGGCTGAACCACACGATGAACGGGCCGAGCAGCAGGATGAACGCGGACCCGAGCAGCACCGACTGGCTGCCCACCTGCGCGGCGAGCAGGCCCGCGACGACGGCGCCGACCGGAATCATGCTCCACGAGACGAAGCGCACCGTCGCCATGACGCGCGAGAGCAGCTCGGGCGGGCTGGCCACCTGCCGGTACGTGCGCGTCACGACGCTGCCGGGCACGACCGCGGCGCCGAACACGAGGGTGCCGATCGCGAAGCACAGCCAGCCGGCCGCCCCGGCGCCGAGGGGAATGAGCGCGGCCCCGGCGAACCCGACCAGCCCGTCGACGAGCAGTACCCGTGCCGACCCGAAGCGGCGGACGAGCCAGGGTGTGGCCGCCGCGGCGAGCAGTGAACCGACGCCGTCGGCGGCGAGCAGCACTCCCACCATGGCGGGCGGCGCCTCGAGGTCGCGCACCAGGTACACCGCGAACAGTCCGGCCTGCACGCCGCAGACGAGGTTGACGACGCACGCCCACCAGGTGGCGGGCGCCATCACCGGGTGCCGCACCACGAACCGCCACCCCTCGGCGATCATCGCCCCCATCCCGGCGCGGGCGGCGCCGTCGGCCGGGGCGGGTTCGCGCCGCTCGGGCAGCCGGCGCAGGAGCAGCGCCGACGTGACGTAGGAGGCGACGTCGACGAGCAGCGCGGGCACCGCGCCGACCGCCTGCACGAGCAGGCCGGCGAGCGAGGGCCCGCCGAGCTGGGTCGCGGCCTGGGTGCCGGAGACGAGGCTGTTCCGGCTCGTCAGCTCGTGCTTCGGTACGACGGACGGCAGGAACGTCGTGTTGGCCGTGAAGTAGAACACCTCGGCCACGTTCACCGCGAGCGCCGTGAGGACGAGGTGCACGAGCGAGAGCTCGCCCAGCCACCAGACGAGCGGCACCATGACGATCGCCGCGGCGCGCACCAGGTCGGCGACGACCTGCGTCGCGCGCAGCGGCAGCCGATGCACGATCGCTCCCGCCGGCAGGCCGAGCACCACCCAGGCGAGGTACGACGACGCGGCGAGCAGGCCCGTCTCGACCGGACCGGCATGGAGCACGGTGACGGCCGTCAGCGGCAGCGCGACGGCGGTGACCGCGGTGCCGACGCCGCTCGTCGTGCTCGCGGTCCAGTAGATCCAGAACGGCCGTGCACTCGTGGCCACCGGCGACCTCCTCGATCGGGACGGGATCAGGTAAGTTCCATATTGGAACTTACAGTATGGACGAACCCCGGCGCATCAGCGGCGGGCAGGAGAGAATGGACGGCATGCGCCGCGAGGACCTCACCGACAGCTCGTGCGGCATCGCGCAGTCGCTCGCGATCGTCGGCGACTGGCAGAGCCTGCTGATCGTGCGCGAGGCCGCCGCGGGGGTCACCCGGTTCGACGGGTTCGCCCGCGAGCTCGGCCTCTCGCGTCGCGCGCTCGCCGAGCGACTCGGCGCGCTCGTCGAGCACGGGGTGCTCGAGAAGGTGCCGTACTCGGAACGGCCGCCGCGGCACGACTACCGCCTGACGGCGAGCGGCGAGGGGTTGCTGCCGGTGCTGCTCGCGCTGCAGGAGTGGGGCTCGCGGTTCGTCATGGGCGACGGCACGCTGAGCGGCGCGCTCGGCGACGGCGACCTCGCGCGGGTCCGCGCCCTCGAGGGAGCGCACGTACCCGACGTCGAGCTCGCGGCGCACGACGGGTCCGCCGCCCGTCTCGTCGACCCCGACCGGTGGACGGCGCTGTTCTTCTTCCCCGGCGCCTACGCGCCCGGCACGCACGGCTACCCGCCGCACTGGGGCGAGGTGCCCGGCACGACCGGCTGCACGCTCGAGTGCGTCACGTACGGCCGGCGCCACGCGGCGCTCGCCGAGGCCGGCGCACGGGTGCTCGGCGTGAGCACGCAGCATCCCGAGCAGCTCGCAGCCTTCGCGGCGCACGCCGACCTGCCCTACCTGCTCGCCTCCGACCAGGACGGCCTCGCAGCGTCAGCGCTGCGGCTCCCCGTGTTCCGCGCCGGCGGTGCCGATCGGCTGAAGCGCGTCACCCTGCTCGTCGACCCCGAGGGCGTCGTGCGGCACATCCAGGCACCCGTGACCGACCCGGCCCAGTCGGTCGACGACGTGCTCGCGCTCGTGCGCGATCTCGCCGGTCCTCCCACTCCTCGGGAGGCGTCGCGCATCGACGGCGGCGCGCACTCCTGACCCGGCGCGGTGGCCGGGCGGGCGGTCGCGCCTACTCGGCCGCCGCTGTCGTGGCGCGGGCGTCGAGCCCCGCGAGGTACTCGCCGAACAGCAGCGCGGATGCCTCCTGCGCGCGCCGGCCGTGCTCGGCGTGCCCGGCGCGCAGTTCGTCGCGACTCGTGCCGTGCTCGGGCAGCTCGTCGCCCCACGCGTCGAGCCACTCGTCGTGGATGACGTCGTCGACCTCGGGGTGGAACTGCACGGCGAGCAGCCAGTGGCCCTTCGCGAACGCCTGGTTCTCGTACTGCGGCGACGAGGCGAGTCGCACGACCCCGGAATCGGCCGGCAGCTCGAAGGTGTCGCCGTGCCACTGCACCGTCGGCACCCCGGCGAAGTGACGCAGCGGCGACGCCGCGCCCGCCTCGGTCGGCTCGACCTCGAGCCAGCCGACCTCCTTGCGCTCGCCCCGGTACGCCCGCCCGCCGAGCGATGCGGCGAGCAGCTGCGCACCGAGGCACACCCCGAAGACGGGGGCCTCGGCCGCGATGCGTTCGCGCAGCAGCTCGACCTCGTCGGCGAGGTACGGGTAGCGGTCGGTCTCGTAGACCGCCTCGTCACCGCCGAGCACGACGACGAGGTCGGCGCCGAGCGGGTCGAGCCCCGAGACGTCCGCGGTCGGGGTGTCGACCGTCACGATCTCGTAGCCGTTCGCCTCGAGCACCGGGCCGAGGTTGCCGAGGCCGATCGCCGAGTCGTGCCGCAGCACGAGCGCGGTGCGCGCGATCGCCGGCGCCGCGGAACCGGCCCGCGGACCAGCCGTCACTCGAGGCCCTTGATGACGATCGCGTCGGTCGGCGGCGCCGTCTGGTTCGGGTCGACGTAGACGTCGGGCTCGATGTAGATGACCCGGGCCGCGGGCACCGCATGCCGGATGCGCTGCTCGATGACGTTCGTCGCGGCGGCCACCTCGAGCAGGCGCTGGTCGGAGGCGAAGCCGAGCTTCGCGGCCACGAGCAGCTCGTCGGGCCCGAGGTAGAGGGTCTTCATGTGGATGATGCGCTCGGCCTCGGGACCGGCGAGGATCGCCTGCTCGATCTTCTGCACGTCGTCCTCGCCGGCGCCCTCGCCGACGAGCAGCGACTTCGTCTCGATGCCGAGCACGATCGCGACGACGACGAGCAGCGTGCCGATCATGAGCGTGCCGACCGCGTCGAACACGGGGTTGTGCGTGATCGCGGTGAGGCCGACGCCGAGGAGGGCGAAGACCAGACCGATGAGCGCCGCGACGTCCTCGAGCAGCACCACGGGCAGCTCGGGCGCCTTCGCGCGTCGCACGAACTGCACCCAGCTCTGCCGGCCGCGCACCTGGTTCGACTCCTTCACCGCGGTGCGCAGCGAGAACGACTCGAGCACGATCGCGATCACGAGCACGGCGATCGGCACCCAGATGTTCGTCAGCTCGTGCGGGTGCTGCAGCTTGTCGACGCCCTCGTAGATCGAGAACACGCCGCCGACCGAGAACAGGATGATCGACACGATGAACGCGTAGACGTAGCGCTCGCGGCCGTAGCCGAACGGGTGCTCCTTGTCGGCGACCTTGCGCGCCTTGCGGCCGCCGAAGATGAGCAGCACCTGGTTGCCCGAGTCGGCGAGCGAGTGCACCGCCTCGGCGAGCATCGAGGCCGAACCCGAGACCGCCCATGCGATGAGCTTCGTGATCGCGATGCCGAGGTTCGCGAGGAACGCCGCGATGATGGCTTTGGTACCGCCCGATGCACTCATGGCGTCAATCCTACGGAGGCCCGCGATCGCCCGCGTTCACGAAACCTAGGATGGTCGCATGAGTGCCGACGCCGTCGTGAAGCTGCCCGTCATCGCCTTCCTCGGGGCCGGTTCGATGTCGGGGGCGATCCTCTCGGGGCTCCTCCGGCCGGGTGTGGAGGCCGAGGGCATCCGCGCGACGAACCGGTCGGCGGCGAAGGCCGCCGCGCTCGCCGCGCTGCCCGGCGTCACGAGCTCTTCCACCGACGAGGATGCCTCGGCGAACCGCCGCGCGGTCGCCGGCGCGAAGGTCGTGGTCGTCGGGGTGAAGCCGGCGATGGTACCCGGCCTGCTCCGCGAGATCGCCGACGCGCTCGAGCCCGGGACGGTCGTCGTGTCGGTCGCCGCGGGCGTCACGGTCGCGACGTACGAGTCGCTGCTGCCCGACACGGTCAGCGTCATCCGCACGATGCCGAACACCCCGGCCGTCGTCGGGCGCGCCGTGACCGGCGTCTCGCCCGGCACCCGCTCGAGCGACGACGACCTCGCCCTCGCGGTCGCGCTCTTCGAGACCGTCGGCGACGTGCTCGTCGTGCCCGAGTCGCAGCTCGACGCGCTGTCGACGATCTCGGGCTCGGGGCCGGCGTACGTCTTCTACCTCATCGAGCAGCTCACGGCGACGGCGATCGACAAGGGCTTCACGCCCGAGCAGGCCGCGACCATGGTGCAGGGCACGTTCCGCGGTGCGAGCGAGCTGCTCGCCGACGCGGGCGAGGAGCCGGCCGAGCTGCGTCGCCGGGTGACCAGCCCGAAGGGCACCACCGAGCGCGCGGTCGCCGTGCTCGAGGAGGCGTCGCTCAAGCAGACGTTCGACCGCGCGACCGACGCCGCGCTCGCACGTGCCCGCGAGCTGGCGGCCGGCGCGTGACCGTGGGGCGTCGGTCGAGGAGCGACGGAGGAGCGTTTCGAGACCACGTCGGGGAGGGTCTCGAGACGGCGCTGCGCGCCGACTCGACCGCCGCCGGCCTCCGCCTCGAGGGTGAGCCGCGCTTCGCGTGGCGCGGCGTCATGCTCGACGTCGCCCGGCGCTTCCGGCCGGTGGCCGATCTCGAGCGGTTCATCGACCTGCTCGCCGCGCACCGCATCAACGTGCTCCAGCTGCACCTCACCGACGACCAGGGCTGGCGGTTCGAGGTCCGCGCCTACCCGCGCCTCACCGAGGTCGGCGGACGGCGTTCGCAGACCCAGCTCGGCCACGGGCCGCACTCGACGCTCGACGGGGTTCCGCACGAGGGCTGGTACACCCATGGCGAACTGCGCGGGCTCGTGCGATTCGCGGCGGCGCGAGGCATCCGCATCGTGCCCGAGATCGACGTGCCGGGGCACGCGCAGGCGATCCTCGCCGCGTATCCCGAGTTCGGGGTCGGCGGCGCCGAGGCCGTGAGCGAGCGCGTCGCCGAGCCGTGGCCGCGGTTCGGCATCAGCGACGAGGTGCTGAACGTCGACGACGCGACGCTCGAGTTCGTCGGCACCGTGTTCGACGAGCTGTGCGAGGTGTTCGACTCCGAGTTCATCGGCATCGGCGGCGACGAGGTGCGCAAGGATCGCTGGCGGGCCGACCCGCGCACGCAGGAGCTCATGGCCGAGCGCGGGCTCACGACCGAGGAGGAGCTGCAGTCGTGGTTCCTCGCGCGCATCGCCGACCGCGTACGCGGCCGCGGCCGCCGGGTCGTCGGCTGGGACGAGATGCTCGAGGGCCGCGACCCCGCACCCGACGCGATCGTGGCGTCGTGGCGCGGGCCGGTCGGCGCCGAGCTGGGCGCGCGGCTCGGGCACGACGTCGTGCTGTGCCCCGACCTGTGGACCTACCTCGACTACCGGCAGTCCGACCTGCCCGAGGAGCCGATCCCGGTCGGCACCGTGCTGTCGGTCGAGGACGTCGGCACCTTCGACCCCGTGCCCGCCGAGTCGCCGGCCTGGTTCGCCGACCGCGTGGCGGGCGTGCAGGCGAACGTCTGGTGCGAGCATCTCGACGGTCGCGATCGGCTCGACTACGCGGTGTTCCCGCGGCTCGGGGCGTTCGCCGAGGTCGCCTGGAACGGCGGGCCCGTCGACCCCGACGACTTCGCCGCGCGGCTGCCCGGGTATCTCGCCTGGCTCGATGCGCGGGGTGTCGCCTACCGGCCGCCCTCGGGGCCGCGGCCCGACCAGCAGCGGCCGGGGGTGCCGGGTGCGCCGCGCGACCGGGCCGACCGGCTCGCCGAGCTCGCGCGCCTCACGGCGAACCTCTGAGTTTCACGGCCGGGTGTCGATTTCGAGCGGCCGAGTTCGTCACCATGGTGTGACGAACGTCGTCACGTGCCCGAAAGGGCCGACGAAGGAGACGCCATGACCGACACGTACATGTACCTCATCCACGAGCCCGACTGGGACTCGGACGCGTTCCTGAACGGGGGCGGCGGCGTGCCCGGCGGCGACCCCGAGAACAACTTCCCCGCGCACAAGGCCTTCCAGGAGGCCGTCGTGAAGCTCGGCGCCCGCCTCGTCGGCGGTGCCGCCCTGCAGAACGCGCGGCACGGCGGGCGGGTCACCCCCGGCGACGGCGACCGGGTGCTCGACGACGCGGTCTACTCCGACGGGCCCTACCCCGACACGACCGAGGTGGTTTCGGGCTACTACCTCGTCGAGACCGACGACGAGCAGCTCGCCCGGCAGATCGCCGCCCTCGTGCCCACCGGCGGGCACATCGAGTGGCGCAAGGTGTTCCCCGTCTCGTGAGCGAGTCGGTCGCCGGCCTCGGCGAGGACTTCGTCGACGCCTGGCCGCGGATCGTGCGCGCCCTCGCCGCCTACACGGGCAGCGTGGACGACGCGCAGGAGTACGCCGCCGAGGCCGTCGCGAGGGCCGTCGCCCGGGCCGGCGACGGTCCGCCGCTCGGCTCGCTCGCCGCGTGGTGCATCGCGGTCGGCAAGCGCGCCTTCATCGACGATCGCCGTCGCGCCGCGACCGAGCAGCGCCACGCCGAGCGGGTCGCCGCCGAACAGGCGACGGCCACCGACGAGGATGCCTCGGCGGAGGCATCCTCGATCGACGGGCCGCTCTCGAGCGGCGCGCTCGACGACCGCCTCGCCCTCCTGTTCGTGGCGTGCGATCCCGCACTCACCGAGCAGGCGCGGCTCGTGCTCGCGCTGCGGCTGGTCTGCGGGCTCGACGTGCCGCGCATCGCCGCCCACCTCGGTGTGCAGCCCTCCGCCGCGGCCGCCCGGCTGACGCGCGCGAAGCACGCGCTCGCCGAGGCGCGCGGGCGGTTCCACGTTCCCGAGGCGCCCGAGCGGCGGGTGCGGCTGCCCGTCGTGCTCGCGAGCGTCGCGGGCATGTTCACGGTCGCGCACCGCGACGTGCTCGACCCGCAGACGCCGTTCGACGACCTCGGCCGGCAGGCGCTGTCGATCGCCGACGCGCTCGTCGCCGAGTATCCCGACGACGCCGAGGTGCGGGGGCTGCGAGCGGTGATCCGACTGGGCCTCGCCCGCCGGCCGGGGCGACTCGACGAGGCGGGCGCGGCCCTGCCGCTCGACGAGGTCGACCGCCGGCTGTGGGACCGCCGGCTCATCGAGGCCGGCCTCGACGACGCGGCGGCCGCGGCCGATCGCGGCGACGGGAGGTTCGTGCTCGAGGCCGCCATCGCGGGCCTGCACAGCACTGCGCCGAACTTCGCCGCCACCGACTGGGACCGGGTCGTCGGCTTCTACCGCGCGCTGGAACGGGTGTGGGGTGCGCCGTCGGTGACGGTCGCGCGGCTGTCGGCCGAACTGCACCGGGCGCTGCTCGCCTCGCCGTCGGGGGAGCGCACGGCCGTGCTGCGGAGGGTGTCGAGCGAGTTGCGCGCGCTCGCCGAGGGCTCGGCACCGTATGCGGCGGTCGACGCGAGGCTCGCGCTCGCCGACCTCGACTGGCGCACCGGGCGTCGCGCCGAGGCGTCGGCGCAGTACGCCGAGCTCGCCGGGCTCGTGCCGACCGAGCCGGTGCGGCGGTTCTGCCTGGCGCGGGCGGGCGCGACCCGCTGAGCACCCCGAGACGCAGATCGGCCGGGAAGCGACCATCGCTCCCCGGCCGATGAGGCGCGGTCGGGCGCTCAGCGCCGTCGACCGCCCGGGCCTCAGCCCGCGTGCTTCGCGTCGTGCCCGCGGCGTGCGTGGGTCACGGCGCGCACGAGCTTGACCACGAGGTACGTGGCGGCACCGAGCGCGAGGGCGGCAGCTCCGGAGAGCAGCCCGGCGTTCGTCGCCGTCGTCGTGCCGGCCTCGAGCTCGTTCAGGTAGCCGAACGTGAAGCCGATGAAGAACACCCATACCGCGACGATGACGGTCGTGGGGATGATTCCGATCCTTCGCATGTCACCTCCTTTCGCGTGACCTTCCAGTATAGCCGATTCGGAATGAAACACCTGAACAGGGGTGAATTCGCCGGAATGGATTGCGGGGCCGACGCCGCCGGGGCGCGCGCCGGGTGCACGTCGCTTCGCCATCCTTCCGCAGACGCCGAGCTCGGTTGGCTGCGCCCGGATGAAGGTGGATGATGGGCATCGAGCGGGCAGGACGCGGAGTCTGCCGGGTGTCGACGGCTTCGCGAGACGCTGAGGGCCGTGCTCCGGGAGGTGTTGGGGAATGAGCGTTGACGCCCTGACGGCACCGACGGGGCGCGAACCCGCACTGCGGTCACGCCTGCGCGGCGACGGCACCGCCGAGCGGGTGCTGGTCCTGGGCTCGACGGGGTACATCGGCGGGAGGCTCGTGCCGCGACTTCTCGCGGCCGGTTACGGCGTGCGGGTCCTCGTGCGCAGCCCCGAGCGGTTGGCGGCTTTCGCGTGGGGCTCCGACGTGGACGTGGTCGTCGGTGACGCCCGTGACGCCGACGTCGTCGGTCGTGCGATGCAGGACGTCGACGTCGTGTGGTACCTCATCCACTCGATGACGAGCGGCCGGCGATTCGCGGACCTCGATCGCAGGGTGGCGCTGGTCGCCTCACGGGCGGCACGTCAGGCGAACGTCCGCCGCATCGTGTACCTGGGTGGTCTGCACCCGCCGGGCGCGGAGCTCTCCGACCACCTGCGTTCCCGAGTGGAGGTCGGAGAGATCCTGCTCGGTTCCGGAGTGCCGACCGTGGCCCTGCAAGCGGGGGTCGTGATCGGGTCGGGGTCGGCATCCTTCGAGATGATCCGCCATCTCACCGAGGTGCTTCCGTACATGCCCGCCCCCCGATGGGTCAGGAACTTCATCCAGCCCATCGCGGTACGCGACGTGCTCTACTACCTCCTCGCCGCTGCGCACCTCCCGGCCGTGGTGAACCGGACGCTCGACATCGGCGGCCCGGACGTGTGGCGGTACGGCCAGATGATGAACGGCTATGCGATCGAAGCGGGCCTGCCGCAGCGCGGGATCGCCGCACTCCCGGTCCTCACGCCGAGCCTCGCATCGCACTGGGTCGACCTCGTGACCCCGATACCTCGTGCGCTGGCACGACCGCTGGTCGAGTCGCTGCAGAACGACTGCGTCATGCAGAACCACGACATCGATGCGCTCATCCCGCCGCCGCCGGGCGGGCTCACGCCGTATCGGGAGGCGGTGTCGTTGGCGCTCGGCCGCGTCGAGAACGACGAGGTCGAGACGAGTTGGCTCGATGCCAAGGTGCCCGAGGCGCCGAGCGACCCGTTGCCCAGCGACCCCGACTGGGCGGGTCGCACCGTGTACACCGACGATCGATCGCGAGAGACCTCCGCGAGCGTCGCGGCGCTGTGGTCGGTGATCGCCGGCATCGGCGGCGAGAACGGGTGGTACTCGACGCCGCTGCTCTGGTCGCTCAGAGGCTGGGCCGACCGGCTCGTCGGCGGTGTCGGCCTCGCGCGCGGGCGTCGCAGCCGAACGCGTGTCGCCGTCGGCGACGCGATCGACTTCTGGCGGGTCGAGGCCTGCGAGGAAGAACGCCTGCTCAGGCTCCGCGCCGAGATGAAGCTGCCGGGCAGCGCGTGGCTGGAATTGCGTTGCGAACCCAACGGCGGCGGTTCCCGGTACACCCAGCGGGCCGTGTACTTCCCCAAGGGCCTGACCGGACGCCTCTACTGGTGGGCGATCCTCCCGTTCCACGGCATCATCTTCGCCGGCATGCAGAACCTGATCGTCGCGATCGCGGAGGGCAGGGATCGGGCCTCGATGCCGAGTCCGCCCGGCGGCCACTCGACCTCGAAGTGACGCGGTCGCGGCGCGAGACCGGCGGCATCCGGTCAGCGCCGCCCGAGCAGCACCATCACCTCGAAGTGTGTCGTCTGCGGGAACATGTCGAACACGCGCGCCCGCACCGGCCGCAGCGACGGCATCGCCGCGAGGTCCTTCGCGAGCGAGGCGGCGTTGCAGCTCGAGTACAGCACGTGCGACACGTCGGATGCCTCGAGCCAGTGCGCGAGCTCGGGGCCGATGCCGCGCCGGGGCGGATTGACGATGACGAGGTCGGGGGCGTCGGCGGGCCGCGCGCGAAGCGCGAAGTCGGTCGCGTCGCCCGCGGCGAACCGGAGGCGTGAGAGCGCGGCATCCGTTCTGCTCAACTCGGCGCTCGCGACCGCCTCGACGCTCGTCTCGATGCCCGTGACCGCAGGGCCCGCGCCGTCGGCCGAGCCCGCGGTGCTCGCCGAGCCGGCTGCGCCGGCGATGTGCAGGGCGAACCCGCCGACGCCCGAGTAGAGGTCCCACGCCGAGTCGGGGGCGAGGTCGCGGATCCAGGTGCGGGCCTCGGCGTAGAGCGCGGCCGCGATCGCGGTGTTGGTCTGGAAGAAGCTCTGCGGGCGCAGGTGCATCGTCACGTCGTTGAGCCGCATCGGCAGTGTCTCGGCCTCGGTGAGCACGATCTCGTGCTCGCCCTCGAGCACCGCCTTGTGCTCGGGCAGCACGTTCGCGGTCACGACGCGCGCGTTCGGCAGCTCGGCGAGGAGCGTCGGCAGGTGCTTGCGGATGCGGGCGACCGGCTCGGTCGAGCGCAGCACGAAGCGCACCATGAGCTCGCCGTCGGGCGACTCGGTGACGATGAGGTGCTTGAGTTCGCCCGAGCGACGGCGTACGTCGTACGGAGTGATACGGGCGAGGGTGATGAAGCGGGCGAGCACGGGGAACGCCGCCCGGTGGCCGTCGGAGCAGATGCCGCACGCCTGCAGGTCGATGCCGTAGCCGTCGGCGTCGAGGATGCCGATCGTGGGAGCGTCGACCGTGCCGCCGACGACCATCTTCGCCTTGTTGCGGTAGGCGTCCTCGCGACTGGCGACCGGCGGCTCCCAGTGGCCGACGCCGAACGGCGCGAGCAGCGCTTCGGCGTGCGCCTGCTTGTCGGCGAGCTGGAGGTCGTACCGTCGGCCCATGAGCGCGCACGAGGTACAGCGCCCGGCGTCGAAGTACGAACAGTCCACGGGTTCAATCCTCGCATCCGGCCCGCCCGCGCCGGGATGTCGAGCGAACGGACGGGACATGCGGGCGACGACGATCCGCGCGGCATCGCGGCTGCGTCGCCGCTGCGGATTCCGTCGGATCGTCGGTCGGCGACAGACGAGTTCGACCGACTTCGCAGATTGTTCAACGAAATCCTTGACCCTCGTCGAACCCGCTCGTTAGCCTGCGGACACGCGGGGCCACGCGCTCGCGGACATCGGACGACGCAGACGAAGTGGACGACGAAGGGGTCTGACATGGCGAAGCACGGAGATGAAGAACTCGGGATGTCGGCGGGCATCAGCCGGCGCGACCTGCTCAACGGCATGGCCGTCGCGGCCGGCGCGGCGGCGCTGACCGCGGTGCCCGGCGGGGCGGCGCACGCCCAGGCGGGTGGCGGGCATGCGGCGGCGAGCCGGCCGCGGCAGACGGGGCTCGTGGGGCAGACCGACTCGGCTCGACAGGCCGGGCACGGCGCGACGTTCGGCGGCGCCGACTTCGGCACGCCCAAGCGCACGGGGGAGGCGTACGACCTCGTCGTCGTGGGCGGCGGGGTGAGCGGGCTCGCGGCCGCCCACTTCTACCGCAAGCGGTTCGGTGCCGAGGCGCGCATCCTCGTGGTCGAGGCGCTCGCCGACTTCGGCGGCCACCAGCACCGCAACGAGTTCTCGGTGCGCGGGCGCACCCTGCTCAGCAACGGCGGAATGGTGAACCTCGACAGCCCCGACACCTGGAACGCGCCGTCGCTCGAGCTCATGGACGACCTCGGCATCGACTTCGCGGAGCTCGCGGAGGGCGTCGACACCGGCCTCTACGGATCGATGGGGCTCACGAACGGCTACTTCTTCCCCGAGGAGTCGTTCGGCGCCGACACCTTCCTGCGGCGGGCGCCGGGAGAGTCCACCGCGTCGCTCGTGTCACGCCTGCCGCTCTCGCAGCAGGCCCGCGACGACATCATGCGCATCGAGACGTTCGACGACGACGTGCTGCCCGGGCTCAGCGATGCCGAGAAGAAGCAGGCGCTCGCCCGCATGACCTACCGCGAGTACCTGCAGAACCTCGTCGGCGTCGGCGACGAGGCCCTCGTCTACTACCAGAAGCGCCCGCACGGCCTGTGGGGCGCCGGTATCGAGGCCGTGCCCGCCGGCGACTGCTGGGGCGTCGGCTATCCGGGCTTCGGCGGCCTCGGGCTGAGCCCCGAACCGTATCCCGGCATCGGCCGGACGCCGGCGATGTCGCTCACGACGACCGACGAGGAGCTGTACTACTTCCCCGACGGCGGCGCGACCGTGTCGCGACTGCTCGTCTCTCGGCTCGTCCCGCAGGCGTTCGGCGGCGTGCAGACGCAGGAGAGCATCATCGGCGCCTCGGCCAACTACGCGCTGCTCGACCACCCGAAGTCGCCGGTCCGCATCCGCCTCAACAGCATGGCGACCGCCGTGCGCCACCGCGCCGGGACGAGCGGGCCGATCGACGTCGACTACGTCAACGGCGGCACGGCGTACCGGGTCGAGGCGAAGCACGTCGTCATGGCGTGCTGGAACGCGGTCTCGTCGTACATCGTCGACGGGTTGCCCGCCGAGCAGGTCGAGGCGATGCGCTACGGCGTGAAGGTGCCGCTCGTCTACGCCCGCGTCGCGGTGAAGAACTGGACCGCGTTCGCCGACGCCGGCGTCTCGCGGGTCACGCCGTACAACCACTTCTGGGACAGCCTCGGCCTCGCCACCCCGACCGACCAGGGCGGCTACCGATCGGCGCGCGACCCCGAGGAGCCGATCGTCGTCACGCTGTCGAAGACGCCGAACCTGCCGGGCGAGCGCATCACCCGCGACCAGCACAAGGCCGGTCGCCGCGAGCTGCTGCAGGTGACATTCGCGGACTTCGAACGAGACATCCGCGATCTCATGCAGCGCGCGCTCGGCGGCTTCGGGTTCGAGGCGAAGCGCGGCATCGCTGCGATCACCGTGAACCGCTGGTCGCACGGCTACGCCTACGAGTACAACTCGATCGCCGACCCCGCGATCTTCGGCCCGCTCGAGCAGCAGCCGTTCCAGGCCGCGCGTCGTCGGCACGGCAACATCACGATCGCGAACTCCGACGCCCAGGCGTTCGGCTACACGCACGCCGCCGTCGACGAGGCGAGCCGCGCGGTCGCCGAGCTGAGCTGACGGGATGCCTCGCGGATGAGCCCGCCGGTGCGCGCCGGCGGGCTCAGCCGCGGTACCACTCCTCGTCGATGCTCGCGAGGCGCGACGGCATCGTCTCGTCGCCGAGTCCGAAGAACCGCTGGAAGTTCATCATGAGGGGCCGCCAGCGCCCGGGGTCGATGCGGTTGGCGTGGCCGGGCATCCGCAGCGACTCGACCACGTGCACACGGGTGATGCCGAGTTCGACCGCCAGCAGGCTCGCCTCCGCCGTGGTCGCCGCGCCGCCCATCGGGTGGATCGTGACGACCCGCCCCTCCAGGTGCACGGGGAACTCGGCCACGCGCGGGGGCGCGACCGTCTCGGCCGCGATCGGCCGCACACCCGCTTCGGCGAACTTGTCGCGCACGTGCCGGTAGCCCGCCGCAGCCTTTCGGTCGGGGACCGGATTGCGGCCGGTCGTGAGGGCGAGCCGGTCGACCGCGTCGACGCCGGCGATCGAGGGCAGGTTGATCACCGCCTCGCCGTTCGCCAGGAGATTGCGGCCCGTCTGGCTGCGCGCCGCGACGCCGAGCATCGCGGTCTGGCCGAGCCACCACACCGACGAGTTCGGCGCGAGATTCGGATGCCCCTCCTCGTCGACGGTCGAGAGCAGCGACACCTGGCTGCCGAAGTAGAGGATCGCGGGCGAGATCGGCGCATGCCGGGTGCCATGCGCGTGGGCGTCGAGCGAGGTCACGGTTCCCATGGGCGGCCTTCCTGGTCTGGGACTCCAGCCTCGCGGGCCGCGCACCGGGTGTCCGGCGAGTTCCGGACATGGCGTCGGCGGCGCCCGCGCCCGGGTTCTCCCCGGCGCTACGGTGGTCGGATGGACGTCCCATCGATGACCGGGCGCCGGTCGGGCGACACCGTGCGCGTGCGTGCAACGAAGTGGGACGGCTCGCCGCACTGGGCGTTCGACGGCGTCTGGCTCGGCGCCGACGAGCACGGCGAATGGATCGGCTTCCCGCCGGGCACGCGATTCGCGCGGCCGGGCGCGGAGTTCACGGCCGACTGGCCGTCGCTCACGCTCGTCACGCCGTCGGGCTGGGTGCCGGCCTTCAACCTCGGGCATCCGCGCGGACTCGGCACCTACGTCGACCTCGCCACGGTGCCCGAATGGCGCGCGGATGCCTCGGGCTTCACGGTCGCGTACGTCGACCTCGACCTCGACGTGGTCGAACGCGACGGCGAGGCTGCGTTCATCGACGACGAGGAGGAGTTCGCCGAGCATTCGGTGCGCTTCGGCTACCCCTCCGAGCTCGTGGCGCGGGTGCGTGCCGACGCCGACGGGGTGCTCGGGGCGGTGCGGCGCCGCGAACCGCCGTTCGACGGCGCGACCGCGGCGGCGTGGTTCGCCGCGCTCGCCGCACTGCCCGCGTTCGGATAGCGCCGCGGCGGACGTCGGCAGCCGTCAGCGGCCGGCGAGCCTCGCGACGAGCGGGCCGAGCACGGCGGCGTGCTCGTGCGACATCGTGACGTACGAGACGCCGGCGACCTCCCGCAGCCGCTCGAGGTGGGCGGCGTCGCGGTCGACGTCGCCCGAGAGGAGGGCCGCCGCGTCGGCCTCGCGCAGCCCTTCGGGCGTCAGCCCGAGCCGCGTCGACAGCCACTCGGGCAGGGACTCGCCCACGCCGGCGATCTGCAGCGCGATCTCGAGGTCGGCGCCCGCCCGATCCCGGGCGCGGGTCGCGAGCGCGGCCACCTCGTCGACCGTCGCGGTCGGCGGCACGGCGAGGGCGAGCGTGCGCGCATGGGCGCCGGCGAGGCGCAGCATCCGGTCGCCGTTGCCCGCGATCACGACCGGCAGGTCCGGCAGCTCGGCGTGCACGGCGATCAGCGCCCGCTCGACCGCGTCGACGCGCCGGCCGGGCGCACCCCAGTCGACGCCGAGCCGGAGGGCGTCGTGCTCGCCGCCGGGGCGCCCCGCGCCGAGGCCGAGCTCGAATCGCCCGCCCGCGAGCTCGTGCAGGGTCGACGCCTCGCGTGCGACGGCAGCCGCCGACCGCAGGGGCGCGGCGAGCACCCACGTGCCGAGGTGCAGCCGCTCGGTCGTCGTCGCGGCGGCCGCGAGTGCGAGGAACGGGGAGGCGGTACCGAGCGTGTCGGGCACGAGCAGCGACGAGAAGCCCGCCTGCTCGAGCTCGCGCGCAGTGGCGCCCCAGACGGCCGCCGTGCCGCGTCGCCCGACGACGGCGCCGAATCGGAAGGAGTGGTGGGTCATGCCTCGATCCTGCGCGAGCCGCGCCGGCCGCACATCCGCCCGGCGGCGACACTGCGCGTACTCCGTCGGAGGTAGGGCGCGGGTGACGAGCGGCGGCGGGTTCGCATCACTGGTCGTGTGGTCGTGTGGTCGTGGCCGTGTGGCCGTGTGGCCGTGTGGCCGTGTGGCCGCGTTCACCGGAGGGACGATCCCAGCTGGTCGGGCGGGGATCAACGCGCGATCCGGCGCGTGCGCTGCCGACGACCCGACGTCGCCTACGGCTCGAAGCGGTACCCGAGGCCCGGTTCGTTGAGGAAGTGGCGGGGCTCCGACGGCACCGGCTCGAGCTTGCGCCGCAGCTGCGCGACGTAGAGCCGCAGGTATCCGGCGTCGTTCGCGTGATACGGGCCCCACACCTCGCTCAGCAGCATCTCGCGCGTGAGCAGCCGCCCGGGGTGCTTGAGGAACAGCTCGAGGAGCCGCCACTCGGTCGGCGTCAGGCGAACGGATGCCTCGCGGCCGCCGCCCTCGGATGCGACGGGCCGCACGACCCGGGCGGCGAGGTCGACCTCCAGCTCGCCGACCCGATGCACGGCCGCCCCGTCGCCGTCGTCGGCCGGCCGGCGCGAGCGCGCACGGATGCGGGCGAGGAGCTCGTCCATCGCGAACGGCTTCGTGACGTAGTCGTCGGCACCGGCGTCGAGCGCCTCGACCTTCTCGCCCGAGTCGGTGCGCCCTGACAGCACGAGGATCGGCACGCTCGACCACGCCCGAACGGCACGGATCACGTCGATGCCGTCGACCTTCGGCATGCCCAGGTCGAGCAGGATGAGATCGGGGTGCCCGTTGGCCGCCTGGTCGATGGCCTCGGCGCCGTCGCGCGCGTGCAGCACGTCGTACCCCCTCGCGGCGAGCGTGATGCGCAGGGCGCGCTGCAGCTGCTCGTCGTCGTCGGCGAGGAGGATCCTCATCGCGCCTCCTCGGGTGTCGCGGGTGGGCGGGCGTCGCGGTCGGCGGTCACGGCCGGCAGGGTGACCACCATCGTGAGTCCACCGCCCGGTGTGTCCTCGACCTCCAGTGTGCCGTCCATGCCCTCGACGAACCCCTTCGACAGGGCGAGTCCGAGTCCGAGCCCGGTCTCGTTGTCGGTGTCGCCGAGCCGCTGGAACGGTGTGAACACCTCGTCGCGGCGCTCGGGCGGGATGCCCGGACCCCGGTCGACGATGCGCAACTGCACGTGACCGCGGAATCCGGACGCCGCGAGCCGCACCCGCTCACCCACGGGGGAGTGCCGCACCGCGTTCGCGAGCAGGTTCACGACGACGCGCTGCAGCAGGCCCGCGTCGGCGAGCAGTTGCGGCGCATCGTCGGCGAGATCGAGTTCGACCTCGCCCGGCCCGAGCCCGAGCTCGTCGAGTGCGGGGAACACGACGTCGGCCGCCTCCACCGGTGCGAGCCGCACCGCGAGCGCCCCGGCCTGCACGCGGCTCACGTCGAGCAGGTTCGTGACGAGCTCGGCGAGCGAGTCGAGGCTCTCGGCGGCCGTGTCGAGCAGCTCCTGCCGCTCGTCGTCGGGCAGCCGTACCTCGGCCGACCTCAGCGCGCTGATGGCGGCCGAGGCAGAGGTGAGCGGTCGTCGCAGGTCGTGCCCGACCGCGGCGAGCAGCGCCGAGCGCACCCGGTCGGTCTCGGCGAGCGCGTCGGCGGTCTCGGCGGCACGGGCGAGCGCGCCGTGCTCGAGGGCCGCATCCATCTGGGTGGCGATGACCTGCAGCAGGCGCCGCTCCGAGGTATCGGGGTCGTGTCCGTGCAGCTCGAGCACGGCGCGGTCGGCGATGGGCAGCAGCGTGACGCGGTCGTCGTTCGAGGGCTCGCCGTCGGCGACGACCGGCTCGCCGTCGACCAGGAGCCGCACGCCCGTCAGACCGAACGCCTCGCGCGTGCGGGTGACCATCGCCTGCAGGGCGTCCTCGCCGCGCAGCACGCTGCCGGCCATGGTCGCGAGCATCTGCGACTCGGCGGCCGCTCGCCGCGCCTCTCGGGTGCGGCGGGCGGCCTGGTCGACGACGTAGCTCACGAGCAGCGCGTTGGCGACGTAGAAGACGAGGGCCAGCAGTTGGCGCGGCTCGGCGATCGTGAGCGTGTAGAGCGGTTCGATGAAGAGGAAGTTCAGCGTGAGGCCCGAGAGCACGGCCGCGAACAGGGCCGGCCAGATGCCGCCGATGAGTGCGACGACGATGACGAGCAGCTGGTACGCGAGCACGTCGCTCGTGATCGACGACTCGGTGTGGAAGCGCGTCAGCACCCAGCTGAGCAGCGGCCCCGCGACGAGCGCCACGACGAATCCCATCACGAGCCGCGTGCGGCCGAGCGCGCCGCGCGCGAGCCGGGGCAGCGAGACCGCAGCACCGGCTGCGGCGTGGGTCACGATGTGCACGTCGATGTCGCCGGACTCGCGGATCACCGTCGCGCCGATGCCCGGCGGTGAGAACGCGGCCGCGAGGCGCGACCGGCGGCTGACGCCGATGACGAGCTGCGTCGCGTCCATCGACCGCGCGAACTCGACGAGCGCACGCGGCACGTCCTCGCCGACCACCTGGTGGAACGTGCCGCCCAGCTGCTCGACGAGCGTGCGCTGGGCGTCGAGCGCGCCGGGATGCCTCGCCCGCATGCCGTCGGGGTTCGTCACGTGCACGGCGATGAGCTCGCCGCCCGACGCGCGGGCGGCGATGCGGGCGCCGCGGCGCAGCAGGGTCTCGCCCTCGGGTCCGCCCGTGAGCGCGACGACGACGCGCTCGCGCGCCTCCCACTTGCGGTCGATGCCGTGCTCGGCCCGGTACTTCTTGAGCGCCTGGTCGACCTCGTCGGCGAGCCACAGCAGCGCGATCTCGCGGAGCGCGGTGAGGTTGCCGAGCCGGAAGTAGTTCGACAGCGCGGCGTCGATGCGCTCGGCGGGGTAGACGAGGCCGCCCGAGAGCCGGTCGCGCAGGGCCTGCGGCGACAGGTCGACGACCTCGACCTGGTCGGCGGCGCGCAGCACCCGGTCGGGGATGGTCTCGCGCTGCGGCACTCCCGTGATCTGCAGCACGACGTCGCCGAGCGACTCGATGTGCTGCGTGTTCACGGTCGAGACGACGTCGATGCCGGCGTCGAGCAGCTCCTCGACGTCCTGCCAGCGCTTCGCGTGGCGCGAGCCGGGGGCGTTCGTGTGGGCGAGCTCGTCGACGAGGGCGACCTCGGGCCGGCGCGCGAGCACCGCGTCGAGGTCCATCTCGTCGAGGGTCACGCCCCGGTGCTCGATCGCGCGTCGGGGCACGATCTCGAGCCCCTCGGCCATGTCGGCGGTCGCGCGCCGCCCGTGCGTCTCGACGAAGCCGACGACGACGTCGTGCCCCTCGCCGACGAGTCGCCTGCCCTCCTCGAGCATGGTGTAGGTCTTGCCGACGCCGGGAGCGGCACCCAGCAGCACCCGCAATCGCCCCCGCTTCATGTGGTCAGTCTCCCACCAGCGCTGCGAGCGCGAGGTTGAGCTCGAGCACGTTCACGGTCTCGTCGCCGAGGTAGCCGAGGTCGCGCCCCTGCACGTGGGCGTCGACGAGCTTCGCGACCTCGGCCTCGGGCAGACCGCGCACCTCGGCCACGCGGGCGACCTGCCGGCGCGCGTACTCGGGACTGATGTGCGGGTCGAGGCCCGAGCCCGAGGCCGTGAGGGCGTCGGCGGGCACCGCGTCGGGCGAGACGCCGTCGGCCGCGGCGACCTGCGAACGGCGCTCGCCGATCGCCGAGACGAGGTCGGGGTTCTCGGGGCCGAGGTTGCTGCCGCTCGACGCGCCGCCGTCGTAGCCGTCTCCGGCCGCCGACGGTCGGGGCTGGAACCACCCGGGCAGGGGCGCGCCCGAGGCATCCGCGAACGATTGCCCGATGAGCGACGAGCCGACGACCTCGCCGGCGGCGTCGTGCACGAGCGAGCCGTTCGCCCGGGCGGGCAGGGCGAGCTGGCCGATCGCGGTGACGAGTGCGGTGTACGCGACGCCGAGCACGAGGGTGAAGACGAGCATCGCGCGGAGCGCGACCCAGTGGGTGCGGAGGGTGGTGCGGGTGGAGGCCATGCGAATGTTCCTTTCGGCCTAGAAGCCCGGGATGAGGCTGATGACGAGGTCGATGAGCTTGATGCCGATGAACGGGGCGATGATGCCGCCGAGTCCGTAGACGAGCAGGTTGCGGCTGAGGATCGAGCTCGCGTCGCCGGGCCGGTACTTCACGCCGCGCAGTGCGAGCGGGATGAGGAAGACGATCACGATCGCGTTGAACACGATCGCCGACAGCACCGCCGACGCGGGGGAGTGCAGTTGCATGAGGTTGAGCGCCTCGAGTCCCGGGAACACGCCCGCGAACATCGCCGGGATGATCGCGAAGTACTTCGCGACGTCGTTCGCGATCGAGAACGTCGTGAGCGCACCGCGCGTGATGAGCAGCTGCTTGCCGATGCGCACGATGTCGATGAGCTTCGTCGGGTCGCTGTCGAGGTCGACCATGTTGCCGGCCTCCTTCGCGGCCGACGTGCCGGTGTTCATCGCGACGCCGACGTCGGCCTGCGCGAGCGCGGGAGCGTCGTTCGTGCCGTCGCCGGTCATCGCGACGAGGTTGCCGCCCTCCTGTTCGCGGCGGATCAGCGCGAGCTTGTCCTCGGGGGTGGCCTCTGCGAGGTAGTCGTCGACGCCCGCCTCGGCGGCGATGGCCTTCGCGGTCAGCGGGTTGTCGCCCGTGATCATGACGGTGCGGATGCCCATCGCGCGCAGCTCGGCGAACCGCTCGACGAGGCCGTCCTTCACGATGTCCTTGAGGTGCACGACGCCGAGCAGACGCGGTGCCGACCCCGGCTCGTGCACCGCGACGACGAGCGGGGTGCCGCCGCCGGCCGAGATCGCGTCGACGCGCCGGGCGAGTTCGCCGGCCGTCGCACGGTCGATCGGGGCGGATGCCTCGACCCAGGCCGTCACGGCCGAGCCCGCGCCCTTGCGCAGGATCGTGCCGTCGGCCAGGTCGAGCCCCGACATGCGGGTCTGCGCGGTGAACGGCACGACCTCGCCCTCGGGCGCCGCTTCGAACCGGTCCCCACGCCCACTCCACGCATCGCTGGCGCGCTGCGCGGAGCCTCGGGGCGCGGGGGCCCAGCCGCGGCTTGCGGCGAGCTCGACGATCGACGACCCCTCGGGGGTGGGGTCGGCGAGCGAGGCGAGCGCCGCCGCCCGCACGAGCTCGGCCTCGTCGATGCCGGGCATCGGCACGAACTCGCTCGCCCGGCGGTTGCCGTAGGTGATGGTGCCGGTCTTGTCGAGCAGCAGCGTGGTGACGTCGCCCGCGGCCTCGACCGCGCGGCCAGACATCGCGAGCACGTTGCGCTGCACGAGGCGGTCCATGCCGGCGATGCCGATCGCCGAGAGCAGGGCGCCGATCGTCGTCGGGATGAGGCACACGAGCAGGGCGACCAGCACGGTGATGCTGACCGGCGACGCCGCGTACGAGGCGATCGGGTTGAGCGTGAGCACGACCACGACGAACACGATCGACAGGCTCGCGAGCAGGATGTTCAGCGCGATCTCGTTCGGCGTCTTCTGCCGGGCGGCGCCCTCGACGAGGGCGATCATGCGGTCGACGAAGGTCTCGCCGGGCTTCGAGGTGATGCGCACGACGATGCGGTCGCTCAGCACCCGGGTGCCGCCCGTCACGGCAGAGCGGTCGCCGCCCGACTCGCGCACGACCGGTGCCGACTCGCCCGTGATGGCCGACTCGTCGACCGAGGCGATGCCCTGCACGATGTCGCCGTCGCCCGGGATGAGCTCGCCGGCCGAGACGACGACGAGGTCGCCGAGCCGCAGGTCCACCGACGAGACGTCGGTCGGGGCGCTGCGTTCGGCCAGGGCGTCGGACACCTCGTCGTACGCGTCGACGCGGTGTGCGATCGTCGACATGCGGGTCTTGCGCAGGGTGTCGGCCTGCGCCTTGCCCCGGCCCTCGGCGACCGCCTCGGCGACGTTCGCGAAGATCACGGTCAGCCACAGCCAGGCGGCGATCGCCCAGGTGAAGCTCGGCGGCACGGCGCTGCCGCCAGAGGTGCCCGGGCCCCCGAGGAAGGGCTCGGCGATCGCGAGCGCCGTCGTCAGCACGGCGCCGGCCTCGACGAGGAACATGACGGGGTTGCGCCACATCTGCCGCGGGTCGAGCTTGCGCAGCGCGCCCGGCAGGGCGGTGACGAGCTGGCGCAGACCGAACGGGGCCTTCGGCCTCGGGTGCGGGTGCGGGTGGTGCTCTTCGGTCGCGCCGGCGGAGGCCGAGGCATCCGAACCGTGCGAGGCGGTGGTGAGCGACATGACTAGCTGAGTCCTTCTGCGAGGGGTCCGAGCGTGAGCACGGGGAAGTAGGTGAGGGCCGTGATGAGCACGGTGACGCCGACCAGCAGACCGACGAACTGCGGCTTGTAGGTCGGCAGGGTGCCGGCGGTCTCGGGCACCTTCCGCTGCGCGGCGAGCGAGCCGGCGAGCGCGAGCACGAACACAATCGGCACGAACCGGCCGAGCAGCATCGCGACGCCGAGCGCGGTGTTCAGCCACGGCGTGTTCGCGGTGAGTCCCGCGAAGGCCGAACCGTTGTTGTTCGACGCGCTCGTGAAGGCGTAGAGCACCTCGCTCATGCCGTGCACGCCGGGGTTCCAGATCGAGACGTGTTCGACGTCCTCCCGCACGCCGGGGATCGCGAAGCTCAGCGCGGTGCCCGCGAGCACGAGCGTCGGCGTCACGAGGATGTAGAGGCTCGCGAGCTTGATCTCGCGCGGGCCGATCTTCTTGCCGAGGTACTCGGGGGTGCGGCCGACGAGCAGGCCGGCGATGAACACCGCGATGACCGCGAGCACGAGCATGCCGTAGAGGCCCGAGCCGACGCCGCCGGGGGCGACCTCGCCGAGCATCATGTTGAGCATCGGCATCATGCCGCCGAGGGCGGTGAACGAGTCGTGCATCGAGTTGACGGCGCCGGTCGAGGTGAGCGTCGAGGTCGTGCCGAACAGGGTCGATCCGAAGATGCCGAAGCGCGCCTCCTTGCCCTCCATCGCGGCACCGGCGAGCTGCGGCGCCGTGCCGTTGCCGGCCGCCTCGAGCGCGCTGAGGGTCACGAGCGAGACCACGTAGAGCGTCGCCATGACCGCGAGGATCGCGTAGCCCTGCCGGTTCGAGCCGACCATGCGGCCGAATGTGCGGGGGAGCGCGAACGGGATCGCGAGCATGAGCACGACCTCGAAGAGGTTGGTCCACGCGGTCGGGTTCTCGAACGGGTGCGCCGAGTTCGCGTTGAAGAAGCCGCCGCCGTTCGTGCCGAGGAGCTTGATGACCGCCTGGCTCGCGACGGGGCCGCCGGGCAGCTGCTGGGTGCCTCCGGCGAGGGTCGAGACCTCGGTGAACCCGTTGAAGTTCTGCACGACGCCACCGACGACGAGCACGATCGCGCCCACGATCGAGAGGGGCAGCAGCAGCCGGAACGCGCCGCGCACGAGGTCGACCCAGAAGTTGCCGATCGTCGCCGAGCCGCGTCGCGCGAAGCCGCGCACGAGGGCGACGGCGATCGCGATGCCGACGGCGGCCGAGACGAAGTTCTGCACCGCGAGGCCCGCGAGCTGCACGGTGTAGCCCATCGTCAGCTCGGGCGAGTACGACTGCCAGTTCGTGTTCGCGACGAACGACGCGGCGGTGTTGAAGGCGAGCCCCTCGGGCACGGCCGGCAGGCCGAGCGAGTACGGCAGCACGGCCTGCATGCGCTGCAGCGCGTAGACCAGCAGCAGCCCGACGAGCGAGAACGCGAGCACCCCGCGCAGGTACGCGGGCCACGACTGCTCGCCGCGGGGGTCGACCCCGATCAGGCGGTACAGGCCGCGCTCGACCTTCAGGTCGCGGTCGCTCGTGTAGATGCGGGCCATGTAGTCGCCGAGCGGGCGGTACAGCAGGCCGAGGACGAGTGCGAGGGTCGCCGCCTGCGCGACGGCGAGGAGGGCCGCCATCAGAAGCGCTCGGGTTTCACGAGTGCGACCACGAGGTAGACGACGGCGGCGACGCCCAGCGCGGCGGCGAGGAGCTCGAACACGATCACAGCTTCTCGACCCCCTTGGCGATGAGGCCGACGACCACGAACACGGCCAGGATGCCGAGGAGGTAGACGATGTCGAGCACGGAGACTCCAGGGTTCGGGATCCGCCCCGCTCACGCGGCGGCGGGCAGCGCCCCTGCGCTGCACCCCCGATGCAACACCGCCCGGGATGCCTCGCGGCCGATCCTCACGGACCCCTAACGCCCGCCCCGCGCGGTGCCTACGCCCTGCTTACTCGACCGGGGCCGAAGCGGAGGCGGCGCGCAGCGCCTCCCATTCGGTGAGGAGCTCGGGCATCTTGCCCTCGATGAAGCGGAAGAACGCGACCATCTCGCCCGTGCGCCGGGCACCGGCGGATTCGGGGTCGCCGATCGCGTCGATCGCCTGCGCGGCGGTCTCGGCGAAGGTGCCGTAGACCGAGTTCTTGCCGGCGAGCGCCGTGTACCACGCGTCGTCGAAGATCTCCCAGCGCTCGCGCCGGCTGCCCGGATGCGGCATCCGGTGGATGATGCCGAGGGAGCGCAGGTACCTGACCGCGCCGGAGATCGCGGCGGCGCTCACGCCGAGCGACTCGCCGAGTTCGGCGGCGGTGAGCCCGCCCTCGTCGGCGACGAGGAGCGCCATCAGCACGCGCGCCGGCATCTTCGGGAAGCCGGCGGCCGTGAGCACGGCGGCCGATTGCTCGACCGCCGTGCTCAGTGCCTGCTCGTCGCGTGCCATCCTTCGATTCTTCCAGTCCAAGGTCGGGTCAGGCGCCCGAGGCGAGCTCGCGCCGCCGCATCGACACGACCGCGAGCGCCGCGGCGAGGAGTCCGATCGCGATCATCCAGAAGCCGCCCGACCAGTCGATGTCGTCGCCGGTCGGCACCGGCGAGTGGGTGAACGGCGAGAGGTCGACCATCCAGTCGGGCGCGCCGAGCAGCGGACCGAAGACGCCGACGATCGCTGCGACGCCGACGATGGACCAGCCGAGGCCGATCGTCCACCGCGGCAGCAGCGCGAACACGAGCAGGGTCAGGCCGAGGAAGACGAGCGAGACCGGCAGCTGCGCGAGGGCGGCCTGCGAGATGAGCGGCACCAGGTCCGACGGGGTGTTCGACGCACCGGAACCGGCGAGCCCGCCGAGCCAGGCCGCGGCGAGCACGACCACGATCACGAGCACGCCGACGAGCCAGTACTCGAGCAGCCATCGCATGCGCGGCACCGGCGTCGCGAGCACCTGTTCGGCGGTGCCGTGCGCCTCCTCCTGGCGGGCGCGGATCGCGACCTGCACGGCGCAGCACGCGGCGAGGATGCCGATGATGCTGAAGAACATCGCGATGAACGCCTGCTCGAGCGTCGCCCCGCCGCCGAGGGCGGCCTGCAGGGTGTCGACGACCTGCGGGACGTCGCCGCTGACTTCGTCGATGAGCCCCGACAGCGAGCTCGCGGTGAGCCCGGCGACGGCCGCGCCGACGGCCCACGCGATGAGCGTCGAGACGTTGAGCCGCCAGGCGAGCCCGAACGAGCTCGACAGGGCCCAGCTCGCCGACGCGCGCCCCTTGCGGCCGGGCAGCAGGCTCGCGCCCTGGTCGCGCACCGACTGCAGCGCGAACACGATCGCGACGAGCACCACCGAGACGCCGAGCGCGAGCAGGAGCGGCCACAGCTCGTTCTCGACGAACGCGCCCGTCGCCTGCCCCCAGCCGATGGGCGAGAGCCAGCTCGGCCAGGCCGGGGTGACGTGCAGCAGGTCGTCGGACGGCGTGCCGGCGGCATCCCCGATGCCGCGCAGCAGGTACGCCCCCACGACGACCGCGACGCCCGCGCCGTTCGCCCCGCGCGAGGTGCGGAACAGCTGGGCGGCGAACAGCCCGATCGCGACGAACGCCATGCCCGTCGCGGCCATCGCCGCGCCGGTCACCCACGAGCCGTCGGCGTCGAGGCCGGTGCCGATGAGCGCGAGCGCGACGACGAGGCCGAGCACGAGGTTCGCGAGAACGCCGTGCACGAGGGTCGCGACGGTCGGCTTCACACGGCCGGCCGGGGTCGCGGCGATGAGCTCGGCGCGGCCCTGCTCCTCTTCCGCGCGGGTGTGGCGCGTGACGAGGAACGTGCTCATGAGCCCGCCCATGAGGGCGAGCCACGCGAACAGCTCGAAGAACGTGAACGCGCCGAGGTCAGCGCCGTTCGGCGTGCCGCGGAACACGAGGATCGTGCGGCTCGCGGTCGCGACCTGCAGGATCTGGTTGCGCTCCGCCTCGTCGCCGTAGGTGTCGAGCACGGCGGCGACCGACCCGTAAGTGAGCACGCCGATGCCGACGATCCAGAGGGCGAGCTGCAGGCGGTCGCGGCGCAGCCGCTGCCTGAGCAGCGTGCCGAGGGTGCTCATGCCAGCGCCTCCTCCGAGACATCCGTGCGCTCGCGGAGCTCGTCGCCGTAGTGACGCAGGAACAGCTCCTCGAGCGAGGGCGGCGAGACGGTGAGGCCGTGCACGTCGAGGCGGGCGAGATCGGGCAGCACGGATGCCACGCGGTCGCTGTCGACCGTGAAGCTGACCCGCCCGTGGTCGATGAGGAGGTCGTGGGCGTCGGGGATGCGGTCCACCTCGGCCGCGAGCACGGTCGGGTCGATGCCGTCGGCGGCGAACGCGATCTCGGTCCGCGTGAGGTGGCGCAGCTCGGCGAGCGTGCCCGACTCGACGGTCTTCCCTGCGCGGATGATGCTCACCCGGTCGCAGAGCTCCTCGACCTCGGAGAGGATGTGGCTCGAGAGCAGCACGGTCGCCCCCTCCTGGGAGACGCGCGCGATCTCGCGGTTGAAGACCTGCTCCATGAGCGGGTCGAGACCGCTCGTCGGCTCGTCGAGGATGTAGAGCTCGGCGGGCGACGCGAAGGCGGCGATGAGGGCGACCTTCTGCCGGTTGCCCTTCGAGTAGGCCCGGCCCTTCTTTCGCGGGTCGAAGTCGAAGACCTCGAGCAGGCGCTGCTTGCGGGCGGCGTAGCCGGCCTTGTCGTGGGTGCCGCCGCGGAGCCGTGCGAGCAGGTCGATCGCCTCGCCGCCGGTCAGGTTCGGCCAGAGGCTGACGTCGCCGGGCACGTACGCGACGCGGCGGTGCAGCTCGCCCGCGTGCTTCCACGGGTCCTGCCCGAAGAGCGCGGCCGAGCCGCCGGAGGCCCGGGCGAGACCGAGCACGATGCGGATGGTGGTGGACTTGCCTGCGCCGTTCGGGCCGAGGAAACCGTGCACCTCGCCGGCGCCGACCTCGAGGTCGAGCCCGTCGAGCGCGACGGTGCGGCCGAATCGCTTCTCGAGGCCGCTGGCGCTGATCACTGTCGTCATGAGCGCGATGCTACGCCTGATTCACAAATTTGTGAATCTCCCTAACGGAACACTAACGGGAGGGTTCCCGGTCGGCCGAGGAGGCGCGAAGCGCCGTATCGAGACCACCGCCCTGTCGCCGCGCGGTCCCAGGCATCCGCCCCCCGCCTACTCGAGCGCCGCGAACTTCTCGATGTCGCCCTCGGTGCCCGACACGATGATCAGGTCGTGGTTCGACACGACCGTGTTCTCGGTCGCGTACGTGAACGGCTTGCCCGGGCTCTTCACGCCGACCACCGTCACGCGGTACTTCGAGCGCACGCCCGACTCGGTGAGGTTCTTGCCGCGGATCGGCTTCGGCGGGTACATCTTCACGAGCGCGAAGTCGTCGTCGAACTCGATGAAGTCGAGCATGCGGCCCGACACGAGGTGGGCGGTGCGCTCGCCGGCCTCGCGCTCGGGGTAGATGACGTGGTTCGCGCCGATGCGCTGCAGGATCTTGCCGTGCGACGCCGAGATCGCCTTCGCCCAGATCTGGGGGATCTTGAGGTCGACGAGGTTCGCGGTGATGAGCACGGACGCCTCGATCGACGACCCGACCGCGCAGACGGCGATCGAGAAGTCCTGCGCGCCGATCTGCTTGAGGGCGTCGATCGACTTCGCGTCGGCGACCACGGCGTGGGTGACCCGCTCCGACCACTTCTGCACGAGGTTCTCGTCGGTGTCGACGGCGAGCACCTCGCGGCCGAGCCGGTCGAGCTGGCCGGCGGTGGCGGCGCCGAACCGGCCGAGGCCGATCACGAGCACCGGGGCGTCGTGCCTGATCTTGTCAACCAACGATGGGCCTCTCTTCCGGTCGTTTGAACAGTTGGCGGCGCTGGCTCGCGGCGAGTGCCGCGGCGAGGGTCACGGTGCCGACACGGCCCATGAACATCGTCGCGGCCATGACGTAGACGCCTTCGGGCGGCAGGTCGGCGGTGAGCCCCGTCGACAGGCCGCACGTCGCGAACGCGGAGATGACGTCGAAGAGCACGTTCTCGAACGGCGCCTTCGTGATCTGCAGGATCGCGATCGACGCGACCGCCACGATCGTGGCGCCCCACAGCACGACGCTCACCGACAGGCGCAGCATGTCGCGGGGGATGCGCCGGCCGAACGCCTCCATCGAGGGGGCGCCGCGCGCCTCGGCGAAGGCGGCGAGGAACAGCACGGCGAGCGTCGTCACCTTGATGCCGCCCGCGGTCGACGCCGAGCCGCCGCCGATGAACATGAGCATGCTGCTGACGAGCTGGCTCGACCCGTACAGGTCGTGCATGTCGATCGTCGCGAAGCCGCCCGACCTCGTCATCATCGACATGAAGAGGGACTGGAAGATCGTCGGCCCCGCGTCGAGGTGACCGTACGTCTTCGGGTTGGCGTGCTCGAGCAGCAGGAACATCGCCGCGCCGGCGACGAGGAGGATCGTCGTCGTGGTGAGGGTGAGCTTGACGTGCACGCTCCACTTGCGCGGGGTGCGCCAGGCGCGGGCGAGCGCGAAGATCACCGGGAAGCCGAGCGCGCCGAGGAACACCCCGAGCATGAGCATCGTCTGCATCCAGTAGTCGTCGACGAAGGGCTCGAGCCCGCCGGGGTTCGGCGAGAAGCCCGTGTTCGTGAACGCCATCGCCGAGTAGTAGAGGCTGTACCAGATCGAATGCCAGCCGTCGTAGCCCGCCGCGAGCATGCTCGGCAGCAGCGCGACGGCGATGACGCCCTCGATGACCAACGCGCTGACCGCGACGGTGAAGAGCAGTCCGCCGACCTCGCCGAGTCGCACCGCCTGCCGCTCGGCGACGGGGCCGACGTGGATGCGCGACGGGTTGGTGTCGCTCGCGGCCATCAGCTTCGCCCGCAGCCCGAGCCGGCGCGAGATCACGAAGCCGAGCGTCGTCGCGAGCGTCAGCACGCCGACACCGCCGATGTTGACACCGATGTAGACGAGCGCGTGGCCGAACGGCGACCAGTAGGTCGCCATGTCGACCGTCGCGAGGCCGGTCACGCAGATGACCGAGACGGCCGTGAAGAGCGCGTCGTAGAGCGGCGCCGAGGATGCCTCGCCGGCACGCGCGATCGGCAGTGAGAAGAGCACCGTGAACAGCAGGATGAGCGCCGCGAACACGACGATCGCGAAGCGCGACGGCGAGCTCTTCATGAACGCGTCGACGCCGTCGCGAAGACGCCCGAGCCACGAACGCCGGTCGACTCGACCGAGGCGGCTCACCCGCTGTGCGCGCATCGACCCCCCTCGTCAGCCCTACCCGGCGCGAGTGTCATGGTACTCCCCGCCCCGAATGACTACCCTTGGGGCATGGCTGACATCTTCGACGTCGTGGCGGACGCGACCAGGCGAGACATCCTCGCCGTGCTGCTCGAGCGCGAGACGACGGTGCCGCAGTCCGGCGGGGAGATCAGCGTCTCCGAGATCGTCGCCGCGCTCGGCACGAGCCAGCCCACGGTCTCGAAGCACCTCAAGGTGCTGCGCGAGTCGGGCCTCGTCGCGGTGCGCGAAGAGGGCCAGCACCGGTACTACCGCCTCGACCGCGCGCCGCTCGAGACGATCGAAGACTGGCTCATTCCGTTCACGGCATCCGATGCCGCGGCCGATGCCGCGACCCTGGCCGGCGCCGACTCGCACGAGGTGGCGCTGAACGACGATCAGCTCGCCTTCGCCTCGAAGATCGGCAAGGCGTTCGCCGAGACCGCGCACCAGGTCACCGCCGTCGTCAAGCGCAAGTAGCCTCCCGACCCCGGCGGTCGTGCAACGTGCGCCGGCGCGCGTCGCAAGGCCCGGGATTCGGGCAACTTCCGCCAGACTGTCCCGATGAGCATCGTCGCCACCGTCCTCATCGTCGTCGGCATCGTCGGCACCGGAACCGTCTCGGGCGTCTTCTTCGCATTCTCGGGATTCGTCGTGCAGGGGCTCGATCGACTGCCGCCCGCCGACGCCGCCCGGGCGATGCGCGAGATCAACGTGACGGCGCCGCGCCCGCCGCTCATGCTCGCGCTCTTCGGCACGGGGCTCGTGCTCGTGGTGCTCGTCGTGCTCGGGTTCGTCGGCCAGCTCGCCGACGCGACGTGGTGGGTGATCGCGGCTGCAATCGTCTATGTCGTCGGTGCGGTCGGCGTCACCGCGGGCGCGAACGTTCCGCGAAACAACCGCCTGGCCGCCGTTCCCGGGGCGGATGCCGCAGCTCTCGCCGCGGCCTGGCACGAGTTTCGCGCGGCGTGGCTCGCCTGGAACCACGTGCGCTGGCTCGCCTCCGCCGCCGCGTGCGCGGGCCTCGTCGTTCCCCTCGTCGTCCCCCTCGTCGCCCCCTAGGTCCGTCCCGGCCCCGCCCACGCCCCCCACACGATCGAGTCGCCAAAAGACGCTCTTCGGCGAGCGCTGAGGAGCACTTTTCGGCGACTCGCCGGCTGAGGATGGGCGCGCTCGGCGTCAGCGGAGCGGCTTGATCATCTCGAGCTCGAGGCCGCCGGGGGCGAGCTCGTACGGGCGGTCGCGGCCGGTGAACGTGAAGCCGAGCTTCTCGTAGAAGCGGATGGCCCGCGCGTTCGTCTCGTGCACCTCGAGCCGCAGGGTGTCGGCGAAGCCGAGCGCCCACCGCTCGACCGATTCGAGCAGCGCCCGCGAGACGCCCGCGGCGTCGCCGCGGTACCCGGGAGCGACGTAGACGCCGACGAGCATGGGCCCGGTCGCGGCATCCGGAATGTAGCCGGCCATCGTGCCCACCCACCTGGCTCCGTCGATCGCGACCCGCACCGCCTGGTCGGTGTGCTCGCCGCGTGCCGCGCGCAGCCGCCACCCCGCCTCGTCGACGTCGAGCGCGTGCTCGAGCGTCTCGCCGTACGCGATCGGGAAGTCGCGCAGCATCTCGAGGCGCAGTGCGCGCACCGCCTGCCAGTCGTCGGCGGTCGTCGAACGGATCACGAAGTCGGGGCTGTGCATCACTCGACGGTAGCGCGTGAACGAGAACGCTTCGGGAATCGGCTAGACTACTCCGAGGCTTTCTGCCTTCGGCTGCGGCACGCGCGGCCGGCACGATCTTTCTCTGTGAGGTTCTGATGGGTTCCGTCATCAAGAAGCGTCGCAAGCGCATGGCGAAGAAGAAGCACCGCAAGCTTCTTCGCAAGACGCGCCACCAGCGTCGCAACAAGAAGTAGTCGCTCGCGACTGCAGCTGAGCGTCGAGCCCTTCGGGGTTCGGCGCTTTTCGCTGTCTTCGGCGACGTACGATCGAGCCATGGCCCGAGACATCCAGCTCACCCTCATCGGCAAGCCCGGCTGCCACCTCTGCGACGACGCGCGCGAGGTCGTGCAGGCGGTCATGGCCGAGTTCGAGAAGGATGCCTCGCGCAACGTGGCCCTCGACGAGCAGTCGATCCTCGACGACGAGGCGCTGCGCAACCGGTACGCGGAGGAGATCCCGGTGCTGCTCATCGACGGCGAGGTGCACGACTACTGGCGCGTCGACCCCGTGCGGTTGAAGACGGCGATCTGCGCGAAGGCCTGAGCGCACCCAGATCGCGGGGCGCCGTGTTGAGCGTGCCTCATCACTCCGAGTCCGCCGCGATTCTGTGGCGCACCGTGGTGCCCGTGGCTAGGGTGACGAGCGGGGGGGCACGGGTCTGCTCCCCACCGTTCGGAGGGGAGCACGTCGTGGCACGAGAATTCAGGGGCAGGATCGAACTCGACATCCGGGACTCGACACCCGACTGGGAGGCGTACGAGGAGCAGAAGGCGCCAGACGGTGCCCCGAACGTCCTCGTCATCCTGTTCGACGACACCGGCCTCGCGGCGTGGTCGCCGTACGGCGGTCGCATCGAGATGCCGACGCTCGACCGGCTGGCGGCGAACGGGCTGACCTACTCGCAGTGGCACACGACCGCACTGTGCTCGCCCACGAGGTCGAGCTTCCTCACCGGGCGGACCCATCACCAGAATGCCTTCGCGACCATCTCCGAATCAGCGGTCGGGTTCCCCGGCTACAACGGCCACATCCCGAAGTCGAACGCGTCGATCGCGCGCATCCTCCGCGACGCCGGATGGTCGACGTTCTGGGTCGGCAAGAACCACAACGTGCCGGTCAACGCGATCTCGAGCGGCTCGAACCGCAGCGAGTGGCCGCTCGGCCATGGCTTCGACCGGTTCTACGGCTTCATCGGTGGCGAGACGAACCAGTGGTACCCCGACCTCGCGGTCGACAACCACTACATCGACCAGCCCTATCCGCCCGAAGAGGGCTACCACCTCTCGAAGGACCTCGCCGACCAGGCGATCCGGATGCTCCGCGACACGAAGCAGTCCGACCCCGACAAGCCGTGGTACCTTTGGTTCTGCCCCGGCGCGAACCACGCGCCGCACCACGCGCCCCAGGAGTACATCGACAAGTACAAGGGCAAGTTCGACGACGGGTACGAGGCGTACCGCGAGTGGGTGCTGCCGCGCATGGTCGAGCGCGGCATCCTGCCCGAGGGCACCGAGCTCACCGAGCTCAACCCGATGACCGAGGGCACCTTCTCGCCCGGTGATTCCGTGCGTCCGTGGAGCGAGCTCAGCGACGCCGAGAAGGCGCTCTTCTCGCGCACTGCCGAGGTGTACGCCGGGTTCTCCGAGTACACCGACGCCCAGATCGGCCGGGTCATCGACCACCTCGAGCAGTCGGGCCAGCTCGAGAACACGCTCATCATCTACGCCGCCGACAACGGCGCCTCCGGTGAGGGAAGCCCGAACGGATCGATCAACGAGAACCTGTTCTTCAACGGCTACCCCGAGGACATCGAGCAGAACCTCTCCATGATCGACAAGCTCGGCGGACCCGAGGCCTACAACCACTATCCGACCGGTTGGGCGGCCGCGTTCTCCACCCCGTTCCGCATGTTCAAGCGCTACTCGTACGCGGGCGGCTCCGCCGACCCCCTGGTCATCAGCTGGCCCGCACGCATCGCCGCCAAAGGCGAGGTGCGCAGCCAGTACCACCACTGCATCGACATCGTTCCGACGATCCTCGAGGCATGCGGCGTCGAGGCCCCCGCGGTCGTCGACGGGGTCGAGCAGACGCCGATGCCCGGCGTCGCGATGAACTACTCCTTCGATGCCCCCGACACGCCGACCGCGAAGGAGACGCAGTACTACGAGATGCTCGGCACCCGCGGGATCTGGCACAAGGGGTGGAAGGCGGTCGCCGAGCACGGTCCCATCCCGATCGGCCTCGGGCACTTCGACGAGGACCGCTGGCAGCTGTTCCACGTCGACGAGGATCGTGCCGAGGCGCACGACCTCGCCGAGCAGTACCCCGAGAAGCTCGAGGAGCTGAAGGCGCTCTGGCTGTCGGAGGCGAAGAAGTACGACGTGCTGCCGCTGAACGACCTCGGTGTCGCCGACTTGATCGAGCACGAGTACCACCGCCCGGTGCCGGTCGACGGCCGGTACACCTACTACCCGGGCACCACCGAGGTGCAGGAGCAGCTCGCCGCCCGCACCCAGCAGGTGTCGTTCAAGATCATCGCCGACGTCGATCTCACCGGCGAGACCGAAGGCGTGATCGTCGCGCAGGGGTCGCGGTTCGGCGGGTACAGCCTCTACGCGCAGGACGGCAAGCTGTCGTTCGTGTACAACTTCCTCGGGATTCCGCCCGAGCAGCGCCTCTCGACCGATCTGCCCGCGGCAGGCCGGCACCTCGTCGGCGTCGGGTTCGAGAAGCAGGGCAACGGCGAGCACGGCGAGGCGCTCGGGGAGCTGACGCTCTACGTCGACGACCAGGCCGTCGGCTCACGACAGATCCGCACCCAGCTCGGTCGGTACGCACTGACCGGCGAGGGCCTGAGCGTCGGCTACGACTCGGGCGACACCGTCACCGCGTCGTACCCGAACCGGTTCGAATTCACGGGCGGCACGATCCACGAGGTCGTGTACGACGTGGCCGACGATCACTACATCGATGTCGAGAAGGAATTCGCGGCGAAGCTCGCGAGCGACTGAGCGGCCCGCTGCCAGAATGGCGGAACGGGGGTGCGGATGCCTCGCGCACCCGTTCCGCGTTTCGAGAGGATTCCCATGCCGAACGAACTGCCCTCGTGGGCCGACACTCCGACCCGTGCGGCGATCGTGGACTTCGTCGAACGCGTCACCACCGGCCCCGACGCGGTGCCCGAGTCGGAGCGCGTCGCCGTCTTCGACAACGACGGCACGCTGTGGAGCGAGAAGCCCATGCCGACGCAGCTGCACTACATCGTCGAGCAGTGGCGCACCCAGGCCGCGGCCGACCCGTCGCTCGCCGACGAGCAGCCGTACAAGGCGGCGGTGACCGGTGACTTCGCGTGGCTCGGCGGCGCGATCGACAAGCACTACGCGGGCGACGACCGCGACCTGAAGGTCCTCATCGGCGCGCTCGTCGGCGTGACCGCCGGCATGAGCGTCGACGACTACGCGACCTCGGTCACCGAGTTCTACGCGACGGCGAAGCACCTCACCCTCGGCACCCCGTACGCCGACGCCGTCTATGCGCCGATGGTCGAGCTGCTGCGCTACCTCGAGGCGCACGGGTTCTCGGTGTACATCGTCTCGGGCGGCGAGCGCGACTTCATGCGCCCGATGACGCAGCAGAACTACGGCATCCCGCCCGAGCGGGTCGTCGGCTCGGCGTTCGGGCTCTCGTACGACCCCGAGACGCACGAGGTCCGCTACGCCGCCGGTCTCGACGTCTTCGACGACGGCCCCGAGAAGCCGGTGCGCATCTGGAGCCGCATCGGCCGCCGCCCGCTCTTCGCCGGAGGCAACTCGAACGGCGACCAGGCGATGCTCGACTTCACCCGCAAGGGCGGCGGGTTCGCCCTCGTCGTGCACCACGACGACGACACCGATCGCGGCGACATCCCGTACGACAAGGGCGCCGAGAAGGTGCTCGCCGAGGCATCCGCCAACGGGTACGCGGTCGTCAGCGTGAAGCGCGACTGGACCCGCATCTTCCCCCAGGGCTGAACACGTGAGCACGACCGCCCACGCGACCCGACGGTTCCGGCTCTTCCCGACGCTCGCCGGGTATCAGCGCCGCTGGCTCGGCGCCGACCTCATCGCCGGGCTCTCGGCGGGCGCCGTCGTCGTGCCGCAGGCGATGGCCTACGCCACGATCGCGAACCTGCCGGTGCAGCTCGGCCTCTACACCTGCATGGTGCCGATGTTCGTGTACGCGATGCTCGGCGGATCGCGGGCGATGAGCGTGTCGACGACGTCGACGATCGCGACGCTCACGGCGACGACGCTCGTGTCGGCGGGGGTCGCCGCCGGCTCGGACGACCCGGTGCCCGACCTCATCGCGCTGACGCTGATGGTCGGGCTGATCCTGCTGATCGCCCGTGCGGCGAAGCTCGGCTCGCTCGTCGAGAACATCTCGCAGGCGACGATCGTCGGCATCCAGATCGGCGTCGGGGCGACGGTCGCGGTCGGGCAGCTGCCGAAGCTGCTCGGCGAGACCTCCGACGTGTCGGGCGAGGGATTCTTCAGTTCGTTCCTCGCCGCCCTCGAGGCGCTGCCTTCGGCGCACGTGACGACCGTGCTGCTCTCGGTCGCCTCGATCACGGCGATGTTCCTCATGAAGGCGTTCCTGCCGAGGGTGCCGGCGCCGCTCATCGTGGTGGCCGCCGGCATCCTGCTCGTCGCGTTCACCGGCATCGAACAGCAGGGCGTGGAGCTCATCGCCCCCGTGCCGCAGGGCTTCCCGCCCTTCGAGCTGCCGACGTTCGCGAACGTGCTGCCGATGCTGCCGGGCGCCTGCGCGATCGCGATCATGGCGTTCCTCGAGTCGGCGGCGGTGGCGCGCGGCATCCGCCGACAGGGCGAGCCGCAGATCGACAGCAACCAAGAGCTGTTCGCGACGGCGGCGGCGAACACCGTGGGATCGTTCTTCCAGGTGCTGCCGTCCGCCGGCGGGTTCTCGCAGAGCGCCGTGAACCAGGGGGCGGGCGCGCGAACCCAGCTGTCGACGCTCGTGACGGTCGTGCTCGCGGTGCTCGTCGCGCTCTTCCTCGGCCCGGTGCTGAGCCTGCTGCCGCAGGCGACGCTCGCCTCGCTCGTGTTCGTCGCGGTGGTCGGCCTGATCGATTTCGGCTCGCTGGCCAGGTTCTGGCGGATCAGCCACAACGACTTCTGGATCGCGGTGTCGACGGCCGTCGTCGGCCTCACCGCGGGCCTGCTGCTCGCGGTCGCCGTCGGCATCATCGCGACGATGGTCGTCATCCTGCGCGAGCTCAACCGGGTGCGGGTGCGCGTGGGGGAGGCGCGCGACGGCGTGCTGCCGGTGCGCCTGCTCGGGCCGATGTACACCGCGAACGTGCTCGCCTACGAGAACGCCGTGCTCGACGCGGTGCGGGCGCGCGCCGGCGTCACCGCGGTCGCCCTCGAGCTCACCCGGCTCGACGTCGTGTCGGTGACCGTGCTCGACGGGCTCGCCGAGCTCGACCGCGAACTCGCCGGCGACGGCGTCGAGCTGCGCGTCGCGGACGTGCCCGAGGACGGCGCCGCCGCGGCACGCCGCGGGCGCTGGTTCGCCGGGCTCGAGGCGGCGGGCCGCGTCTACCCGACGCTCGACGAAGCGGTCTCGGCGAGGTCGTCGGAGGGTTCGGGCAACTGACGACGCCCGCCGGGCGCGGTCGATCGAATCAGCCGGCGGTGCGGGCGCAGCGGAAGCCGATGTGCGTCGTGGCCGTGTCGTCGGCCTGCGGCGAGCGGGCGGCGGGGCGGTAGCGCAGGCAGTACTCGGGCGAGCAGAGGTGCGAGCCGCCCTTCAGCACGCGCCGCGGGATGCGCGAACCGGGCTCGGCCGACGCCGCGGCGAGCAGGTTCGGCCGGGCCCCAGCGTCCACCGCGTCGGCCTCGGTGCCCGGCACGATGTGGCGGGGGGTGTAGTAGTCGGTCGTCCACTCCCACACGTTGCCGGCCACGTCGAAGAGGCCGTAGCCGTTCGGCGCGAACGTCTTCACGGGCGAGGTGCCGGCCCAGCCCACGCTCGTCTCGTAGGGGAAGTGCCCCTGCCAGCGGTTCACCATGACCTCGCCGTCGGGTGTCTCGTCGTCGCCCCATGCGAAGCGCGCGCCGTCGAGGCCACCCCGGTGGGCGTACTCGAGCTCGGCCTCGGTGGGCAGGCGTCGGCCGGCCCACTCGGCGTAGGCCGAGGCATCCTCGAAGCTGACCTGCACGACGGGGTGCGTCGGGTGTTCGGCGAGCGCGTCGGGGCCGTCGGCGCCGAAGGGATGCCGCCAGCTCGCGCCCGCGCCCCACCGCCACCACTGGCGCCAGTCGCGCAGGTCGACCCGGCCCGAGGTGGGCGTGAACACGAGGCCGCCCGGCACGAGGTCGGCGGGGTCGGCACCCGGGAAGTCGGCGGGGTCGAGCGGTCGCTCGGCGACGGTCACGTAGCCGGTCGCCTCGACGAAGGCCGCGAACTGCTCGGTCGTCACGGGGTGCTGCTCGAGCTCGAACGCGTCGACCTCCCGTTCGTGCACGGGCGTCTCGTCGGCGTAGAACTCGTTCGAGCCCATGCGGAACGTGCCGCCCTCGATGCGGATGAGCGGGGTGAGGTCGACCATGACTCGAGCCTACGGGCTCGCGGGGATGCGCGACCTCGGCGCCGGCCGGCCGATGGCCCGCCGCGGGACTACGGCAGCAGGCGCGTCGGACCGCGGAACAGGTACGTCGTCTCGCGGATCGAGTGCTCGTCGAGCATGAGCATCAACACGCGGGCGAGGCCCATGCCGAAGCCGCCGTGCGGCGGCACGCCGTAGCGGAAGAAGTCGAGGTAGAACTCGAGCTCCTCCGGGTCCATGCCCTTGTCGCGCGCCTGCTCGACGAGCACGTCGATGCGGTGCTCGCGCTGCGCGCCCGTCGAGATCTCGACGCCGTTGTAGATGAGGTCGTACGAGTTCGTCAGCTCCGAGTCATCCGCGTGCCGCATGTGGTAGAACGGCCGGATGCTCGCCGCGTAGTCGGTCAGGAAGACGAAGTCGTGGCCGTACGTCTCCTTGACGTACGCCGAGATCTGGCGCTCGCCCTCGGGGTCCATGTCGGCGTCGGCGCGGGGGATGACGTAGCCGCGGTCGGCGACGATCTGCTTCGCCTCGGCGAGGGGGATGCGCGGGAACGGCCGCGACGGCACCTGGATCTCGAGGTCGAAGAGCTCCTCGATCTCGGCACCGTGCTTGTCGACGACGGCCTGGAAGCCCGCGACCATGAGCTCCTCATGGAGGTTCATGACATCTTCGTGCGAATCGATCCAGCTGATCTCGGTGTCGATCGAGGTGAACTCGGTCGCGTGGCGGCTCGTGAACGAGGGGTCGGCACGGAACGCGGGGCCGACCTCGAACACGCCGCCGAAGCCGGCGGCCTGCGCCATCTGCTTGAAGAACTGCGGGCTCTGCGCGAGGTACGCCTTGCCCTCGAAGTACTCGACCTCGAACAACTCGGCGCGCGACTCGGAGGCCGATGCCATGAGCTTCGGGGTCTGGATCTCGATGAGGCCCTTCTCGACCCAGACGCCGCGCAGCGCGTGCAGGAACGTCGTCTGGATGCGGAAGATGAGGTTCTGCTTCGGGTGGCGCAGGTCGAGGAAGCGCCAGTCCATGCGCTTGTCGAGGCTCGAGTCGGCTGCGATGGGCGTCTCGGGGTTCGCGGCCGCGACGACGTCGAGCGTGGCGAGCTTCACCTCGATGCCGCCGAGCTTGACGCGCTCGTCGTGCTTGAGCTCGCCGGTCACGGTGATGAACGAGCCGTGCGCGAGGGCCGAGATCGCCTCGGTCGTCGCCAGGCGGGCGGATGCCTCGGCGTCGCCCTGCTGGCTCTCGTCGAGCTCGCGCGTGGCGGGGTTGACCAGCTGCACGGCGCCCGTCTCGTCGCGCAGGATGACGAACTGCACCTTCTTCTGATCGCGAACCGTCTCGACCCATCCGGACACGGTGACGGGGCCGTCGGGCAGGGCGGCGAGGTTCTTGACGAGGGTGCGGTTGTTCACAGCGGGAAAGTCTACTTGAGCAGGGCGATCGCCCGATTCGGCCGGTTTCCCGTCGGTTGAGCAGCGCCGACGACGTCGACGCCTATCGAAGCCCTCCTGCCGCACGACTTACAGGATGAGCGGACCACCACCCCCGCATGCGAGAGTGGTGGTCCGCTCATCC
>NZ_JBSHHD010000031.1:0-53145 GCF_053618155.1 Agromyces sp. NPDC055658
GTCGTGGGTGGGGAGGCGCGGCCTCCCCACACCGACTCATCGGAATGTCGCCGTCAGTGCCGTGAGCGCCTGCACCACGTCGGAGTCGGCCGCGAGGCCGGACTTGCGCGCGGCGTTGACGAGCTGCGCGACGACCGCGCGGTCGGCCGCCGAGCCGTCGGCGAGCTGCTCCGCCTCGGTGAGGTGCTCACGCACCTCGGCGAGCGCCTCGCCGCTCAGGCTGCCGTCGCGCTCGGCCTGATCGACGTACGCGCCGGCGAGGGCGAAGCTCGGCGCGTGCACGGCGCCGGTCTGCAGCTGCGCGTTGAACTCGTCGAAGCGCACCTCGCCGGCGGCCTCGATCTCGTTCGCCGACAGGTCGTCGCTCGCGGTGAGCGCCATCGTGTCGAACCCGCGCGCGATCTCGCTGCCGAGCACGTTGCCGTTGTACCAGTACGTCGACCAGTAGCCGCCGAGGTTCAGGCCGGTCGTGCTCGGCGTGTTGATCGGACCGCGGTCGAGGAAGGCGATCTCCTTCGGGTTCGCGGTGTCGGTGAAGTCGATCACCGACAAGCCGCCCTGGTACCACGCCTGCACCATGATGTCGCGCCCCGGCACCGGGATGAGCGAACCGTTGTGCGCGACGCAGTTCTCCTGCGTGGTCTGCGGCACCGGCAGCTTGTAGTAGCTCGCGAACTGCAGCTTGCCGTCGACGATGTCGAAGAGCGCGTCGGCGCCCCACTCGGGCTGGTCGGTCGACCGGCACCGTGCCGCCGTGCCGCCGCCCCACTCATCGGTGAAGATGACCTTCGTGCCGTCGTTGTTGAACGTCGCCGAGTGCCAGTACGAGAAGTTCGGGTCGGCGACCGCATCGATCCGCACCGGGTCGGCCGGGTCGGAGATGTCGAGCAGGATGCCGTTGCCCTGGCACGCGCCGGCCGCGAGCCCGATCTCGGGGTAGGCGGTGATGTCGTGGCACGTGTTCGTGTTGGGGTTCGGCGAGTACCGGGTGCCCGACGGGTGCAGCGGCTGCGTCGGTCCGTTCTGCAGTCCGTTGAACGCGCCCGTCTCGGGGTCGGCGAAGATGCGCGGCTGGTTCACGATCGCCGCCGTCTCAGGCGCGGCGAGCGGCACCTTGATGACGTCGATGCGCCACTGCGTCGGGTTGCCCGTCGTGACCGGCTCGGTCGAAGCCGGCGCGTTCTCGCAGCCCGCGAGCTCGAGCGGCGAACGCACGCCCGAGGTGCCCGAGTTGTAGATGAAGACGTTCTCGGCGTCGTTCGGGTCGCTGACGAGCGTGTGCGTGTGCGAACCGCGGCAGGTCTGCACGCCGGGCAGCTGCACCGGGTTGTCGATGTCGCTGATGTCGAAGATGCGCACGCCGCGGAACCGCTCGGGGTTCACCGAGCCCGGCGCCCCCTGGGTGCCGCAGTCGATGCGGCCGCGCGTCTCCTCGACCGACATGAACAGCAGGTCGCCGTACACCGAGACGTCGCCCTGGCCGCCCGGGCAGACGAACGACGAGCGCAGCGTCGGCTCGGCCGGGTCGGACACGTCGTAGACCTGGAAGCCGTTGAAGTTGCCCACGATGGCGTTGTCGCCCGAGAAGGCGAGGTCGGAGTTGACGAACCCGAAGTCGCCGGGCGGGGCGTTGAACGGGTCGACCCGTGGCGTGCTCGACAAGAGGTCGATGTTGCTCGTCGCGACCTCGGCGTCGAGGTAGCCGGAGGGCAGGTCGACCCTGGGGTCGTCTTCGGCGACCGCCGCGGTGGCGGTCATCAGTGAGGCGCCGAGCAGCAGGGCGCCGGCGGCGGCGAGTGCGCGGCGCCGCGCATTCGGGGGTCGTTGTTCGGATCTCATCGTCGTGCCCTCTTCTCTCGTTACGACAGAACCTGCGTTTCGACACAGCGATCGAGCCCTCCGATGGGCGGTCGCCCACAACCCCGTGGGCGCCCGCGGCCCCGGAAGGCCGACCATGCCCCCCAAACTAGCGACAAGCGCAGGGTCGGCGCAGCCGGTATTTCGGGGGACACGGGCGACTCCGTCGGTGGGTCGCCGTACCGTCGGCCCATGGGCCAGGTGCAACCGTTCGAGATCCACGTCGACGATGAAGTGCTCGGCGACCTGCGGGCACGCCTCGCCCGCACCCGGCTCCGGGGCGACTCGCCGCGACGGCCGCCGGCGGGCATGAACCACGACTACCTGCGGCAGCTCATCGACACCTGGGCGGCATGGGACTGGCGAGCGCGCGAGGCGTGGCTCAACCGGCATCCGCAGTTCGTCGCCCGGGTCGGCGACGCCGACGTGCACTTCGTGCACCGGCGATCCGAGCGCACCGACGCACCCGTGCTGCTCGTGATGCACGGCTGGCCGCACACCTTCGCGCTGCAGCTCGACTTCGCCGACCTGCTGCCCGACTTCCACGTCGTCGTGCCGAGCCTGCCGGGGTTCGCCTTCTCATCGCCGTACGCCGACGGCCCGATGACCGAGCGGCGCCTCGCCGAGACGATGCACTCGCTCATGACCGACGTGCTCGGCTACGAGCGCTACGTCACCTACGGCGAGGACGTCACGGCCAACGTGAGCGACCTCATCGCCGCGAGCCATCCCGAGCATGTCGTCGCGATCGTCGCGACGCACGCGCACTTCCCGACCGGTGACGAACGGGAGGCGCTCACCGAACCGGCCGAGCGCGCGTTCTTCGCGGCGCTCGCCGAGCGCCACGGCACCGACGGCGCCTACGGGCACGTGCAGGCGACGCGTCCCGACACCCTCGCGGTCGCCCTCGACGACTCCCCCGCCGGCCTGCTCGCCTGGATCGCCGAGAAGCTCGTCGAGTGGAGCGACACCCCGCCCGGCGACCCCAGCGCCGTCGAGCGCCGCATCTCGCGCGACCGCATCCTCACCGAGGCGATGATCTACTGGGTCACCCGCTCGATCGCGTCGTCGTTCCGTCCGTACTACGAGGGCGCTGATCAGCCCGACCCGATTCCGCCGACCGGGGTTCCGGCGGCCGTCTTCATCCAGCGGCACGAGGCCGACTACCCCGAGACGCTCGCGCGACGGCACTACCTCGACCTGCGCGTCTTCGACCGGCTGCCAGAGGGCGGGCACTTCACCGTCGCCGAGGTGCCCGAGGCGATGGCGGCGCGGGTGCGGGAGTTCGTGGGGTCGCTGGGCTGAGGCGCGGCCCGCGCTTCCGGCGCATGGCGGCCCCGAACGTGAACGGAGCCCGATCAGAATGCGAGCCCCAGGTCGTCACGCGGAGTACCGCAGGTCGGGCGACGGGCTCCCCGGAACTGCGATGCCGACTCGCACTCGACCGCTGCGCTAGGCTCGCTCGCAGTGACACGGGGTGCCGCCCCGCCCGCGCCGAGGCGCGAGCACGAGCGGCTGAGATCACACCCGTCGAACCTGATCTAGTTCGGACTAGCGAAGGGATGTCGCCGATGAGCGCACGCCTGAACGACCCTGCCCAGCACGACGCGGATGCCTCGGAGGAGGTGGCGCTCGCCGCGGCGGCGCTGCTCGACCGGCTCCGCGAGACCGCCCCGCTCACGCACTGCATCACGAACAGCGTCGTGACGAACTTCACCGCCAACGCGCTGCTCGCGCTCGGCGCCGCCCCCGCGATGGTCGACATCACGGGCGAGGCCGGCATGTTCGCGAGCATCGCAGGCGGCCTGCTCGTGAACCTCGGCACTCCGACGCCCGAGCAGCGCGATGCCGCCCGCGAGGCCGTCGCCGCCGCCCGCGACGCGGGCACGCCGTGGGTGCTCGACCCGGTCGCGATCGGCGCCCTGCCCGTGCGCACGGCGCTCGCGCACGAGCTCACGGAGTTCCGGCCGACGGCGATCCGCGGCAACGCGAGCGAGATCCTCGCCCTTGCGGGTGACGGCGCGGGCGGGCGCGGCGTCGACGCCGCCGATACGACGGATGCCGCGGCCGACGCCGCCGCGCGACTCGCAGGCCGGTTCGGCTCGGTCGTCGCGGTGTCGGGCCCGGTCGACCTGATCACCGACGGCCGGCGCACCGTGCGACTCGCGAACGGCGACGCCCTGCTCACGCGCATCACGGGCGGCGGCTGCGCCCTCGGCGCGGTGACCGCCGCCTTCCTCGCCGTCGGCGACGACGCCTTCGAGGCCACCGTCGCAGCGAACCTCGTCTACACGGTGGCGGCCGAGCTCGCCGCTGACGGCGCCGCCGGGCCGGGGTCGTTCGGACCCCGCTTCCTCGACGCGCTCGCGGCGGTCGATGCGGCCGAGCTGGGGGCGCGGGCGCGGGTCGTTCTCGATGCGGGGCGGGGCGCCGGCCTCGACGTCGACGTCGACGTCGACGAATCGCTCGCCGAGATCGCCGAGGTCGGGGCGTGAGCGCCCGCACGGCACTCGACCTCTCGCTCTACCTCGTCACCGATCCGGCGCTCTGCGGCGCGCGCGGCATCGTCGAGGTGGTCTCCGAGGCCGTGGCCGGCGGCGTGCGGGTCGTGCAACTGCGAGACAAGGGCGCCGAGGCGTCCTCGCTGCTCGCCCAGCTCGAGGCGCTCGCCGCCGCGATCGACGGGCGCGCCGCCCTGCTCGTCAACGACCGGCTCGACGTCGCACTGGCCGCACGCGCGAGCGGCCTGCCGGTCGACGGCGTGCATCTCGGGCAGGGCGACGCGACGGTCGTGGTCGCCCGCGAACGGCTCGGCGCCGAGGCGATCGTGGGGCTCACCGCGAACGGCGCCGCCCACCTCGACGCGGTCGACCGGCTGCCGCGCGGCACCGTCGACTACCTCGGGGTCGGGGTGATCCGGCCGACGTCGACGAAGCCCGACCATCCGCCGACGCTCGGCGTCGACGGCTTCGCCCGGGTCGCCGCGGCGACCGAACTGCCGTGCGTGGCGATCGGCGGCGTCGGCCTCGCCGACGTCGTGCCGCTTCGCGAGGCGGGCGCGGCCGGTGTCGCCGTCGTCTCGGCGCTGTGCGCGGCCGACGACCCGCGGGCCGCGGCGCGCGAATTCGTGCTCGGATGGGCGTCGGCGCGATGACCGCACGCGTGCTCAGCATCGCCGGAAGCGACCCCTCGGGCGGTGCCGGCATCCAGGCCGATCTCAAGTCGATCGCCGCCGTCGGCGGCTACGGCATGGCCGCGATCACCGCCCTCACCGCGCAGAACACGCGCGGCGTCCGCGGGGTGCACGTGCCGCCCGCGAGCTTCCTCGCCGCGCAGCTCGACGCGATCGCCGACGACATCGTCATCGACGCGGTGAAGCTCGGCATGCTCGCGAACGCCGAGGTCATCCGCACGGTCGTCGCCTGGCTCGGGCGCACCCGCCCGCCGGTCGTCGTGCTCGACCCGGTGATGGTCGCGACGAGCGGCGACCGGCTGCTCGACGCCGACGCCGAGGCCGCGATGCGCGAGCTGCTGCCCCTCGCCGACCTCGTCACCCCGAACCTCGACGAGCTCGCCGTGCTCGCCCGGCGCGAAGTCGCGACGACCTGGGCCGCGGCGATCGCCCAGGCAGAGGGCGTCTCGGCCGAGTACGGGATCCGCGTGCTCGCGAAGGGCGGACACCTCGCGGGCGACCTCGCCCCCGACGCGCTCGTCGACGCCGCCTCCGCGACGATCGTCGAGTTCGGCGGCGAGCGCATCGCCACGAGTTCGACGCACGGCACCGGATGCTCGCTCTCGTCGGCGATCGCCGCACTCGCCGCCGAGCTCGGCGATTGGCCCTCCGCGATCGCCGAGGCCCGGCGCTGGCTGCGCGAGTCGCTGCGGCACGGCGACGCACTCGAGGTCGGCGACGGCCACGGGCCGATCAGCCACTTCGCGGGGCTCTGGTCGCGCGGCGGCACGCGCACCGCACCGACGCCGACCGAGGTCGAGGCCGAATGGTGGGAGGGCATCTCCGACGTGCGTCGTGCGATCGACGAGCTGCCGTTCATCCGCGGGCTCGCCGACGGCACGCTGCCGGTCGAGCCGTTCCGCGAGTACCTCGCGCAGGACGCGCTCTACCTGCGCGACTACGCACGCGCACTCGCGACGGCGGCGGCCCTCGCCCCGGATGCCGCTGCGCAAGCCTTCTGGGCGACGTCGTCGCACGGCTCGATCGTCGGGGAGCTCGAACTGCACGAGCGCTGGCTGGGCACCGGCGCCGCGACCGACGCGACCCGCCCCGGGCCCGCCACAACCGCGTACCTCGACCACCTGCTCGCGACGGCGGCGCGCGGCGACTACGCCGTGCTCGTCGCGGCCCTGCTTCCCTGCTTCTGGCTCTACACCGACCTCGGCGCCCGGCTCGCGGCCGGCGAGTTCGGGGAGCAGGCGCTCGCCCCGGAGCATCCGTATGCCTCATGGCTCGCGACGTACGGCGACCCCGCGTTCGCCGAGGCGACCCGCGAGGCGGTCGCGATCGTGACCGCCTCGGCGTCGCGCGAGACACCCGGGGTGCGCGAGCGCATGCTGCGGGCGTTCCGGGCTTCGGCCGTGCACGAGCTCGCGTTCTTCGCGGCGCCGCTCGGGGCGGAGGTCGCTCCGCTGGCGGGCTGAGGCGCGGCGGGCGCAGCTCGGGTCCTCGGCCGTCCGGGGTTCGAGGCGGGTCCTCTTCGTCGGCGCTCCTCGACCGACTCAGGCCGTTCGACCCACGATGCCGTCGGCCTCGCGAGCGACCCACCCCACGAGGGGCAGCATGTGCTCCATGAGGTCGTCGCCGAGCGGCGTCAGCGAGTACTCGACGCGAGGCGGCACCTCGGGATACGAGGTGCGGGCGACGAGCCCGTCGGCCTCGAGGGTGCGCAGCGTCGAGGCGAGCATCTTCTCGCTGATGCCTTCGACCTCGCGACGCAGCTCGCCCCAGCGATGCGTGCCGTCGGTCAGCGCGAGCAGCACGAGCACTCCCCACTTGCTCATGATGTGGTCGAGCACGACCCGTGTCGGGCAGCCGTCGGTGAAGACTTCGCCGGACTGCTCCCGGATCTCCGCAAGACTTACCGTCATGTGGGTACCTTACTTCAAAGTGGGTACAGATTCGGGGGAAGGTTCAGCCGAGGCATCCGGTTGCAGCCGGTGACGCTTCTCGAAAGGAACCGACCCTCATGACCATCCTCGTCACCGCCGCCTCGGGCCAGCTCGGCCGCCTCGTCGTCGACGCGCTGCTCGACCGCGGCGTCGCCCCCGCCGACATCGTCGCGACCGCCCGCGACACGGCGAAGCTCGCCGACCTCGCCGAGCGCGGCGTGCACACCGCTCGCCTCGACTACTCGGAGCCCGCCTCGATCGCGGCGGCGCTCGACGGCGTCGACCGGGTGCTGCTCGTCTCCGGTTCGGAGTTCGGCGAGCGCGCCGCCCAGCACCAGAATGTGATCGACGCGGCGAAGGCCGCGGGCGTCGCGAAGCTCGTCTACACGAGCGCACCGCAGGCCGCGACCGCCGACTTCGTCCTCGCGCCCGAGCACCGCGCCACCGAGGAGGCGATCGCCGCCTCGGGCATCCCCGCGGTCATCGCCCGCGACAACTGGTACACCGAGAACTACGCGGCGGATGTCTCGCGCGCGGCCGACACGGGCGTCATCGCCGCTTCCGTGGCCGACGGGAAGGTCGCGAGCGCGACCCGCGCCGACCTCGCCGAGGGCCTCGCCGTGCTGCTGACGAGCGACGACCACGTCGGCCAGGTGCTCGAGCTCGCCGGCGAGACGGCGTGGAGCTACGACGAGCTCGCCGCCGCGGCGTCCGAGGTGCTCGGTCGCGAGGTGCGGTACCAGCAGCTCACGACCGAGGAGCACGTGGCCGCGCTCGAGTCGGCCGGACTCGACGCGGGCACCGCGGGGTTCGTCGCGGGCATCGACGACGGAATCCGCCGCGGCGTGCTCGACGTGCCGAACGACGCGCTCGCCCGCCTCATCGGCCGGCCGACGACCTCGCTCGTCGACGGGCTGCGCGCGGCGCTTGCCGCGTAGCGATCAGCGCACGACGTCGTAGACGGCCTTGACGATGCCGTTCGAGTAGGCCGCGTGCTCGGTGAGCTCGAGCTTCGTCGTGAGGCCCGGGTCGTCGCCGAACAGGCGCTTGCCGCTGCCGAGCAGCACCGGGAACACCAGCAGGTGGTACCGGTCGACCAGCCCGGCGGCGGCGAGCCCCTGCGCGAGGGTCGCCGAGCCGTGCACGATGATCGGCGCGCCATCGCCCTCCTTCAGGCGGGCGACGTCGTCGAGCGAGCGCAGCAGGTTCGTCTCGTGCCACTCGGGTACGAGGTCGGCCTCGTCGAGCGTCGTCGACACGACGTACTTCGGCATCGCGTTGTACTCGGCGAAGTCGTCCTCCATCGAGGGCCACACGGGCGCGAACTCCTGGTAGCTCACCCGGCCGAGCAGCAGGGCTCCGGCTTCGAGTTGCTCGGTGCCCTTGAGCTCGTACGCCTCCTCGACGAACGGCACCTCCTTGAAGGTCCAGCCGGCGCGAGGGTGGTCGCCGCCGCCGGGCGAGTCGACGACGCCGTCGAGGCTGATGAACTCGGTCACGATGATGGGGCGCATTGGCCTGTCCTTCCGATTCAGGTGGCGGCGAAGCATCCGCCTTCATTCTGGACGTCGAACGGGCCGCGCCGATATCGACAGATGACGGAAGAAGCCCACCGCAGGTCACGCGGCGTCACAGCACGACTGCGCCGAATACGCTCGAAGGATGACTCGACTTCGGCCCGTGCTCGCGGCCCTGCCCCTGCTCGTGCTCGCCCTGGCCGCCTGTTCCTCGCCGTCCGGCTCGACCGGCGAGGGCGCCGAGCCCACCGCTGCCGCCACGGCGGAAGCCACCGCCGACGCCGCGACCGTGCTCGAGGAGTGCACGGGCGTCGCCGTCATCGTCGACTCGGCCGACCTCGAGCTGAGCGAACCGATCGACGTCGCCGCGTGCGTCGACACCGACGAGCCGATTCTCGCCGCCGACGCGCTCGACGAGGCCGGCGTCGCGACCGAGGGCACCGTCGAATGGGGCGACCAGGTCGTCTGCCGCGTGAACGGCGAGCCCGCGGAGGACACGCTCATCACGGCCGCCGACGGCACCGAGTATCACGAGACCTGCGCCTCGATGCCCGCGGCGTTCGCGTACTGGTCGCTCTGGCAGCGCAGCGGCGGCGGCGAATGGGGTTACGCGCAGGAGGGCCTGCCGACGCTCGAGCTGGCGCCGGGCGACGCGGTCGAGCTGCTCTTCACGCTCAACGACCAGCCGGCCTCGCCCGCCGAGTAGGCGGCCCGTGCCTCCGCTGGCCGGGCGGTGCCGACGCGTATCGAGACCACGATGCCAGCCAGCCCTTGACCGCGCGCCAGCGACCTGATGCACTGACCCCGATGTTCCGGTTCCGACCAGCTCCGCTCCGCCTTGCGCTCGTGCTCGCGGCGGTGTTCGTCGCGACCCGGGTCGTGTACCGCGTGCTGTTCGCGGGCGCCGGCGGGCCCGGCGTCGTGCTGGTCGACCTGCCGGTCGTGCGGCTCGCTCCCCCGTTCGAGCATGTCGCGATGTTCGGACCGATCACGACGGGCGGGCTGTGGGCCGCGTTCGTGAGCGCCCTGCCGATCGCGCTCGTGATTCTCGCTTTCGGCGTCGTCAACGCGTGCGTCGACGTCTCGCGGGTGTTCGCGCGGGCCGCTCGCGGAGGTCCCCTCGCCGGATCGGCTCGCGCGCTCGTCATCGCGTGGTCGACGTTCCCCGCGCTCGCCGACGCCGTGCGCCGGGTTCGGCTCGCCCGGCGGCTCCGCGGCGAACGCGGCGCCGGCGCGCTCATCGTGCCCATTCTCGAGCACACGATCGAACGCTCGATCGCGATCGCCGCCGCGATGGAGGTGCGCGGCTTCGCCGCGACCCATCGCGTCGAGGGCGACTGCGCCCGCCCCGTCGAGGTGACCGGCGCCGTGCTCGGCCACGGCGAGGGCGACGACCGCGAGCGTGCGGACCGCTGGTCGATCGCCGTGCCCGAACTGCGGCTCGAGCCCGGCACCCTCGCCGTGCTCGCCGGCCCGACCGGTTCGGGCAAGTCGACCCTGCTCGACACCCTGAGCGGCGTGCACACGCACGTCGACGGCGGTCGGGCGTCGGGCGTGCTCCGCGTCGGCGGCGTCGACCGCCTCGCCGTGCCGGCCCGCGACACGGCCGGGTTCGTCGGGGTGGTCGCACAGGACCCGCGGCTCGGATTCACGAGCGAGACCGTCGACGACGAGGTCGGCTTCGCGCTGACCGTGCGCGGCGTCGCACCCGTCATCGTCGCGGCCCGCGTCGCCGAGGTGCTGACGCGCATCGGCGCCGAGCATCTCGCGGGACGCGAGCTGCGCAGCCTCTCGGCGGGCGAGGCGACGCTCGTCGCGATCGGCGCCGCGATCGTCGAGCAACCCCTGCTGCTGCTCGTCGACGAACCGCTCGCCGACCTCGACCCCGAGGCCCGCGCCCGCATCACCGGACTGCTCGGACGCATCGCGCACGAGGCGGGCGTCTGCGTGCTCGTCGCCGAGCATCGGGCGGCCGAGTTCGCGGCGGTCGCCGATCGGTGGTTCGAGATCTCGGAGGGCGCGGTCGTCGAGGCATCGAGCGCTCCCGACTCGACCGAGGGCCAGCGGGCCGCCTCGTCTGGATACGCTCGTGCGTCGCTTCCCGGCCGACGGGCCGGCGTTGGACTGCGCGTCGCCGGCATCACCGTGCGACACGGCGATCAGGTCGCGGTCGACGACGTCTCATTCGACGCGGCGCCCGGCGAGATCGTGGCGCTCGGCGGACCGAACGGGGCCGGCAAGTCGAGCCTCTTCACCGCGATCGCGCTCGGCACCGAACCGGGCACGGTGCGCACGGGCGACGAGGATGACTCGGGCCAGGATGCCTCGGGCCACCGCCCCTCCCGGTCGTCACGGCGTCGCATCGCCCTCGTGCCCGACCGCTCCGACGACCTGCTCTTCACCGACACCGTCGAGGCCGAGTGCCGGCGCGCCGACCGCACCGGACGCCGACCGCGCGGCACGACGTGGGCACTGTTCACCGAGCTGCTCGGGCACCCGACCGATCGGGATGAGCTCGCGGCGCGGCATCCGCGCGACCTCTCGGCCGGCCAACGGCGGCTGCTCGTGATCGCCGTGCAGGCGGCGGGCGAGGCATCCGCGCTGCTCGTCGACGAGCCGACCCGCGGACTCGACCCGTCGGCGCAGACCGCGCTCGCGCGGGCCCTTCGGCTCGTCGCCGATCGGGGGCGAACCGTCGTCATCGCGACCCATGACCGCGGCTTCGCCGCGTGCGTCGCCGACCGCGCGCTCTCGATGCGCGAGGGGCGCCTCGAGGAGCGGCGAACGCCTGCCGCGCCCGCACCAGCGGGAGGTGCGGCATGAGTACGCTCGCCGCTCCCCCGGCGCCGGTCGTCGCACGGCGGCGACGGCTTCCGTCGTGGTCGTCGATGCTCCTCGTCGGCGGCAGCGTCGTCGCAGCGGCCGCGTTCGCCTGGCCCCTCATCGCCCCCGCGCTGCCGACCGACGCCCAGGCGGCGGCGCCCTGGGCGGCGCTCGCACTCGCGCCACTCGTCGCGATCGTCGCGGTGCTCGCGATCGACGGCGGATTCCGCTCGGCGAAGACGCTCGCGCTGCTCGGCACGCTCACCGCGGTCGCCGCCGCCGTGCGCGTCGCCGGCACGGGGGTCGGCGGAGTCGAGGCGGTGTTCGTGCTGCTGATCCTCGCCGGGCGGGTGTTCGGGGCGCGGTTCGGGTTCCTCCTCGGGGTGCTCGCGATCGCCCTGTCGTCGACGATGACGGGCGGATTCGGGCCGTGGACCCCCTTCCAGATGTTCGCGTGCGCGTGGGTCGGGGCGGGAGCAGGGCTGCTGCCGCGGGCGCGCGGGCGGCTCGGCGAGATCGTGCTGCTGTCGGTGTACGGGGTGCTCGCCTCGTACGCGTTCGGGCTCGTCATGAACCTGTGGTTCTGGCCGTTCGCGATCGGCGGCGGCACCGGCATCTCGTACGAATCGGGCGCCCCGCTCGCACAGAACCTCGCGTCGTTCTGGCTGTACTCGCTGACGACCTCGACGCTCACGTGGGACACGCTGCGCGCCGTCACGACCGTCGTCGGGCTCGCCGTGTTCGGCCCGGCCGCGCTCGCGGCGCTGCGTCGGGTGCGGCTGTCGCGCTGAGCGGAGTGATCGGTCGCCTCCGGGGCGCCCGCCTGCAGCGCAGGGAGCGAGCATCACCGGAGGTGATGGTGTGGATTTGTGGACTTGTCGACAACCCACGTGTGGATCTGTGGACTTGTCGACACCCCACGTGTGGATTTGTGGACTTGTCGACAACCCCGCCGGAAGGACCCACTCCCCGAGGTACCCGCCACCCCGAGCCGGCGCACCACACCCCCGACGGGTGGCCGGAATTCGAGACGGTCGCTGCGCCTCCTCCTCGACCCGCTCGACGCGTCAGACGGAGAAGTACTTCGCCTCGGGGTGGTGGAACACGAAGGCGTCGGTCGACTGCTCGGGGTGCAGCTGCAGCTCCTCGCTGAGCTCCACGCCCATCCGCTCGGGGCGCAGCAGCTCGACGAGCTTGCGGCGGTCCTCCATATCGGGGCAGGCGGGGTAGCCGAGCGAGAACCGCGCGCCGCGGTACTCGAGCTTGAAGAGCCCGGCCGTGTCGGTCGGGTCCTCACCCGCGAAGCCGAGCTCCGACCTGATTCGCGCGTGCCAGAACTCGGCGAGCGCCTCGGTGAGCTGCATGACGAGGCCGTTCACCTCGTAGTAGTCGCGGTACTTGTTCTCGGCGAACAGCTTCGCGGTGAACTCGTCGATCTTCGCGCCCGCGGTCACGAGCTGCACGGGCAGCACGTCCACCTGCCCCGACTCGCGCGAGCGCACGAAGTCGGCGAGGCACAGGTGCCGGTCGCGACGCTGCCGCGGGAAGTGGAAACGGAGGCGGTCGGTGCCGAGCGCCTCATCTGAACCGCCGTCGGGGGCGAGCAGCCCGGGCACGCCGAGCACGCCCGTGGGGTCGTCGGCGTGGTGCAGCACGACGACGTCGTCGCCCTCCGACACCACCGGGAAGAAGCCGTACGCCACCGAGGCATCCAGGAGCCCCTCGGAGAGGATGCGGTCGAGCCAGTACCGCAGGCGCGGCCGGCCCTCGCGCTCGACGAGTTCCTCGTAGGACGCGCCGTCGGCACCCCGACCCGGCTTCAGCCCCCACTGGCCCATGAACGTCGCCCGCTCGTCGAGGAACGCCGCGTAGTCGGCGAGCGCGATGCCGCGCACGATGCGGGTTCCCCAGAACGGCGGGGCCGGAACGGGGTTGTCGGTCGCGACATCCGACCGCGCCGGCATCTCGTCGGGTTCGGTGAGCGTCAGGCGAGACCCCGACGCGTGGATGCGCTTCTTGAGGGGCGGCAGGCCCACCTCGTCGGGCGAGGCCCCGCGGGCGACCCTCACGAGCGGCTCCATGAGCGCGAGCCCCTCGAACGCGTCGCGCGCGTAGCGCACCTGCCCGTCGAAGATCCCGGCGAGGTCGTCCTCGACGTAGGTGCGCGTGAGCGCGGCGCCGCCGAGGATGACGGGCCAGCGCTTCGCGAGGCCGCGGTGGTTCAGCTCCTCGAGGTTCTCCTTCATGACGACCGTCGACTTCACGAGCAGGCCCGACATGCCGATGACGTCGGCGTCGTGCTCTTCTGCGGCCCTGATGATGTCGGCGATCGGCTGCTTGATGCCGAGGTTGATCACGTCGTAGCCGTTGTTCGTCAGGATGATGTCGACGAGATTCTTGCCGATGTCGTGCACGTCGCCGCGCACCGTCGCGAGCACGATGCGGCCCTTGCCGGAGGCATCCGACTTCTCCATGTGCGGTTCGAGCAGGGCAACCGCGTTCTTCATGACCTCGGCCGACTGCAGCACGAACGGCAGCTGCATCTCGCCCGCACCGAACCGCTCGCCGACGATCTTCATACCCTCGAGCAGATGGTCGTTGATGATGCCGAGCGCGGTCATGCCCGAGTCGAGCGCGAGCGACAGGTCGGCGTCGAGTCCCTTGCCCTCGCCGTCGATGATGCGCCGCTCGAGGCGCTCGCCGACGGGCAGCGCCGCGAGCTCGGCGGCGCGCTGGTCGCGCAGCGCCGCGGTGTCGACCCCGGCGAACAGGTCGAGCATACGGGCGAGCGGGTCGTAGGTGGCGTTGCCGTCGGCGTCGAACTCCCGGCGGTCCCAGACGAGGTCGAGGGCGACCTCGCGCTGCTCGTCGGAGAGCGATGCGAGCGGCACGATCTTGGCCGCGTCGATGATGCCCGAGCTGAGCCCCGCCTCGACGGCCTCGTGCAGGAACACCGAGTTGAGCACGCTGCGTGCCGCCGGGTTGAGCCCGAACGACACGTTCGAGACGCCGAGCGTCGTGTTGATGCCGGGGTACTTCGCGTTGATGCGACGGATCGCCTCGATCGTCTCGATCGCGTCGCGCCGGGTCTCCTCCTGGCCGGTCGCGATCGGGAACGTGAGCGCGTCGACGATGATGTCCTCGACGCGCATGCCCCACGTGCCGGTGAGCTCGTCGACGAGGCGCGAGGCGATCGCGACCTTGCCGTCGGCAGTGCGGGCCTGGCCCTCCTCATCGATCGTGAGCGCGACGACCGCCGTGCCGTGCTCCTTCACGAGCGGCATGATGCGGCCGAAGCGACTCGTCGCGGCATCCCCGTCTTCGTAGTTGACCGAGTTGACGACGGGGCGGCCGCCGATGAGCTCGAGACCGGCGCGGATCACCTCGGGCTCGGTCGAGTCGACGACGAGCGGCAGCGTCGACGCGCTCGCGAAGCGCGAGACCACCTCGCGGATGTCGGCGACGCCGTCGCGCCCCACGTAGTCGACGCACACGTCGAGCAGGTGGGCGCCGACGCGGGTCTGCGACTTGGCGATCTCGACGCAGTCGTCCCAGCGACCCTCGAGCATCGCCTCGCGGAACGCCTTCGACCCGTTCGCGTTCGTGCGCTCGCCGATCGCGAGGTACGACGCGTCCTGCTGGAACGGCACGTGCTGGTAGAGGGAGGCCACGCCGGGCTCCGCCTGGACGGCCGGTCGAGTGGCGCCCGATGCTGGCGCACGCGTATCGAGACCCGACGCCGCCCCGACGGGCCGCAGCCGCTCGACGACCGCCGCGAGGTGGTCGGGCGTCGTGCCGCAGCAGCCGCCGACGAGGGCGAGCCCGAACTCCTCGACGAACTGCGCGTGCGCGGTCGCGAGCTCGGCGGGCGTGAGCGGGTAGTGCGCGCCGTTCGCGCCGAGCACGGGCAGGCCCGCGTTCGGCATGCACGCGACCGGCACCCGCGACTGCTTCGACAGATGCCGCAGGTGCTCGCTCATCTCGTCGGGTCCGGTGGCGCAGTTGAGGCCGATCGCGTCGACGCCGAGCGGCTCGAGCGCCGTGAGGGCGGCGCCGATCTCGGAGCCCATGAGCATGGTCCCCGTGGTCTCGACGGTCACCTCGACGAAGATCGGCAACCGGATGCCGCGGCGGACGATCGCCAGCTTGCAGGCGTTGACCGCGGCCTTCGTCTGCAGCAGGTCCTGGCTCGTCTCGATGAGGAACGCGTCGGCCCCGCCCGCGATGAGCCCCTCGGCCTGCAGCGCGAACGTCTGCTTGAGGTGGTCGTAGGTCGTGTGCCCGAGGCTCGGCAGCTTCGTGCCGGGCCCCATTGAGCCCAGCACCCAGCGCATGCGGCCGTCGTCTGCCTCGGACGCCTCGACCCGCGCCCGCGCGATGCGGGCACCGGCCTCGGCGAGCTCGAAGATGCGCTCGTCGATGCCGTAGTCCGAGAGGTTCGACCAGTTCGCCCCGAAGGTGTTCGTCTCGACCGCGTCGATGCCGACCGCGAGGTACGCGTCGTGGATGCCGCCGATCACGTCGGGGCGGGTGACGTTGAGCACCTCGTTGCAGCCCTCGTGCCCCTCGAAGTCGACCTCGATCGACAGGTCGTGCTGCTGCAGCATCGTGCCCATCGCGCCGTCGGCGATGACGACGCGGGTCGCGAGCGCCTCGAGCAGGGCCTCGGCGCGGGCGGTCCTCGGCACCGGGTCGATGTCGAGGCCGAATCTGGGCGCGCCGGAGGTGCTGGGGGTCACATCGCGAGTGTAGTCACGCGGGTCCCGCGCCGCCCGGCCCGTTACGCGGGAGGACGCGCGGAGCTGCCCGCGCCCGTCGGCGCCGGGCGGCGCGGCGCGGCGGGGCGGGGTGGCGCGGCGGGGCGGGGTGGCGCGGCGGGGCGCGGTGGCGCGCGGCTCGGCTGGAGCCGCCGAGCGTTTCCGTTCGCGCCGGGCGTTCCCGTCCGAACGGCAACGATCGACGGGAACGGCAACGCTCGTCGCACCGACGACAGCGGGTGCGGGTCCCGAATGACCCGCGCCCGCCGTGCGTGGGCGACCGCGTCAGCGCGAGAGCGTCAGCTCGACCGTCGCGCCCGGCTTCGCCGTGATGCGCAGGGTCTGCTTCTTGCGGTCGTAGTGCGCCGTGCCGCCGCTGATCTCGACGTCGGGACGCTGCGCGTATGCGGCGCTCGGCACCCACACCTCGCTCGGACCGGCGCCCGCCGTGTAGCTCAGCGAGTAGTCGCCGGTCGCGGCGTCGAAGTGCTCGGCGCCGGGAACGCCGGCGATCGCCCGGGCGTACGGTCCGAACGCGGGCTCGTTGCCGGGCGCGGCCCCGCCCGCGGCATCCATCGCGCAGTACCCGCCGTGGTCGCTCCGGCAGAAGTACCACATCGACCATCCGGTCGCGAACCGTTCCATCGACGCCACCTGCGCGGCCACGAGGGCGGCGTTGCCGGGCGTGCGCGAGTTCGGCACGCCCCACTCGCCCACGATCAGCGGCATGCCGTTGGCGGCCGGGTAGGCCGAGATCGCCGCCTCGTAGTTCACCACGAAGTCGTCGCCGACCCAGTCGCCGCCCTCTTCGACCCCGGTGTTGTAGAAGTGCGGGGCGTAGCCGATGCGCGGGGCACCGTCGCGCGGGTCGTCGAACGAGCGCAGCTGGGTGGGCACGCCGTAACCGACCAGCACGGTCGGCTCGACGAAGATCCACGAGTCGTCGTCGACACTGCGGATCGCGGGGATCAGCCGGTCGTACATGTCGCTGATCTTCGTCGACTCGATGCGGGCCGATGCGGTGACCCAGTCTTCGTCTTCGTAGAACTCGCCGAACGGCTCGTTGAAGAGGTCGTATCCGAGCAGGCTCTCGTGGTCGCCGAAACGGCCGGCCACCTCGACCCACAACTGCTGCTGAGCCGCTCGCAGATCGGCGTCGTCGTAGAGATGCGTGAAGGCGCGCATGACCGCGGGCTGGAAGTAGTTGTTGAACCAGTTGTCGGGGTCGTCCACGAACGGCAGCCCGTCGGTGCGGGTCGTCCACTCGGGAGCACCCGAGGCCCCGAACGTGGGCCCGTAGACGTCCTGGTGCATGTCGATCATGACGTGCACGCCCTCGCGGTCGGCCGCGTCGAGCACCGCGTCGACGTAGTCGAAGTACGAGTCGTCGTACTGGCCCTGTTCGGGTTCGAAGTACTGCCACTGCACGACGAGCCGCAGGAAGTCGAAGCCCTGGTCGGCCATCGCGGCGACATCCTCGGCAGTCACGCGGTCGCTCGGGTACTTTCCGGCGTTGAAGCCGCGCAGCTGCAGGGCTCGGCCCTGCTCGTCGGCGATGAACGTACGGCCGTCGGGGGTCGTGATCGTGCCGCGATCACGGTCGGCGGTCGCGGCGACCGCGAGGGCGGATCGCGAGGTCGCGCTCATCGGCCGGGCGTTCGCCGATTCGGATGTCGCGGCCGAGGCGGCCGTCGGAACGGCGAGGCTCGCGGTGAGCGCCAGCGCGAGTGCGGCGCCGGCTCGATGCAGGGTCGAAGACACTTCGGGGGTACTCCTTGCGCGTCGTTGCGGGTCGGGATGCGAGGAGCCTACGGCGAAGTGGGTCAATTGTCCAAGTACTGCGGTCCCGAGCGTGCCGGACGGGCCCTGCGAACCGGATCGCGGGGTACGTCGAGCAGGACGTTCGGCGTCATCGGGGGACACCGTCGGCACCGGGCGGTAACAACATCGAAACGACCGTTCCACCCGTCCGGAGTGCGTGTTAGCGTGCTCGCACCGTGCCCGGCGATCCCGGGCATTCCCACGAAGGAGTGCAAGTGAAACGACGCACCATGCTCGCCGTCACCGCGGCGAGCGCGACGATGATGACGGGGCTCGCGTTCGGCCCCGCCGCAATGGCCGCCCCACCGGCCGCCGACCCGGGCACGTCGCCGTCGGCCGCCCAGCGACTCGACAACCGCCCGGGCCCCCTCACGAAGTCCCAGAGCGAGCAGCGCAAGCTCGCGCAGCAGCTCGTGCGCCAGGGCAAGGCCACGCCGAACGACGACGGCGTCGTCGCGCTCGGCGCCGACAAGTTCGCCGAGACCGCCGTGACCGGCACCGGCCGGGTCTTCACGATCCTGTCCGAGTTCGGCGACCAGGGCAGTGGCAAGCTCGGCACGGTGCCGGGCCCGCTGCACAACGAGATCCCCCAGCCCGACCGCAGCGTGAACAACAGCACGCACTGGATGGCGGACTTCAACAAGGCCAGCTACGAAGACCTGTTCTTCGGCGAGGGCGAGTCGTTCGCCGACTTCTACTCGAAGCAGTCGAACGGCAACTACACCGTCGACGGCGAGGTGAGCGACTGGGTGCAGGTGCCCGGCAACGCCTCGACCTACGGCGACAACTCGGTCGAGGACTACGGCGGCGCCTGGCAGTTCATCGAGGACACGGGCAACGCCTGGTACGACGAGCAGGTCGCCGCGGGCAAGACCGAGGCCGAGATCAAGGCCGAGCTCGCCTCGTTCGACGTGTGGGACCGCTACGACGCCGACGGCGACGGCAACTTCGACGAGCCCGACGGCTACCTCGACCACTTCCAGGCCGTGCACGCCGGCGAGGGCGAAGACGCCGGCGGCGGCGCGCAGGGCGAAGACGCCATCTGGTCGCACCGCTGGTACGTGAACTCGACCGACTACGGCACGACCGGCCCCGAGGGCGCCAAGTTCGGCGGCTCGCAGATCGGCGACACCGGCTTCTGGATCGGCGACTACACCGTCGAGGCCGAGAACGGCGGCCTGGGCGTGTTCGCGCACGAATACGCGCACGACCTCGGCCTTCCCGACTTCTACGACACCAACGGCGGCGAGAACTCGACCGCCTTCTGGACCCTCATGTCGAGCGGCTCGTGGCTCAACCACGGCGGCGAGGACATCGGCACCACGCCGAACTACATGGGCCCGTGGGAGAAGATGCAGCTCGGCTGGCTCGACTACGCGGTCGTGAACAAGGGCGAGTCGGGCTCGTACACGCTGAGCCCCGCCGCGCTCCAGACCGACGGCCAGGAGCAGGCGCTCGTCATCGACCTGCCCGACGAGGAGATCGAGCAGACGTACACGACGCCGTACTCCGGCGCGAACGCCTGGTGGACCTCGAGTGCCGACGACCTCAACACGACCCTCACCCGCACGCTCGACCTGAGCAAGGTGAAGTCGGCGACCGTCACGGCGAAGGCCTGGTACGACATCGAGGCCGGCTACGACTACTTCTACGCCGAGTACTCGACCGACGGCGGCGCGAGCTGGCTGCCGGCCGGCAAGTCGCTCAGCGACACCTCGAACGGCAAGTGGACGACGCTGCGGTACTCGGTGCCCGGCGGCTCGGCCGACACGCAGTTCCGGTTCCGCTACCAGTCCGACGGCGGCGTGCACCTCGCCGGCGCGTTCCTCGACGACATCGTCGTGAAGTCGGGCGGCACGACGCTGCTGACCGACGACGTCGAGGGCGGCGCGAACGGCTGGACGGCCGCGGGCGGCTTCACGATCAGCGACGGCACCGCGACCTCGACGGGCGACCGGTACTACCTGGCCGAGAACCGCACCTACGTCGGCTACGACGCGACGCTCCAGAACGGTCCGTACCAGTTCTCGGAGGGCATCACGCGGCCCGACTGGGTCGAGCACTTCGCCTTCCAGGAGGGGCTGCTGATCTGGGCGGTCAACGAGGCCTACACCGACAACAACACGATCGACCACCCGGGCGACGGCCTCGCGCTGCCCGTCGACGCGCGTTCGGCGAAGTTCACCTACCCCGACGGCACCGCGCCGAGCAACCGGCGCCAGCCGTTCGACGCGACCTTCGGCCTGAAGGACTTCACCGACGTGGTGCTCCACAAGCAGGTCGTGGTCGGCAAGGGCAAGAACCAGACGGTCGAGTCCGTCGGGGCCGCGGCCCCGGGCGAGGCCCAGGACGCGACGTTCGACGACTCGGACGTGAACGCGTTCAACGACCCGTCGAACCCCCTCGGCGGCGTCAAGGTCGCCGGCGAGGGCGTCACGGTCACCGTCACCTCGCAGGTCACGGGCGGCACCATGGGGGTCACCGTGAACTACCCCGCGAACTAGCCTCGGCTGCTCGCACGAACGGGCCCGTCTCCGCGAGGAGGCGGGCCCGTTCCCGTTCGCGCACGTTGCGACGCGGATGTCGCCGCCCACGCCGATCGCGTCGGTCCCGCGGATCGCCGCGTCGCGGATCTACGCTCTCCCTGAGCCGACGCGAAGGGAGCCGCCGATGGCCGAGCCCGTGTACCCGCCGCCGCCGTCGGAGTCGCTCAACACGATCGAGCAGATGCGCGATGCGGTGTTCTTCGACGAGCCGGGTCGGGTGCGCCGTATCCAGCGCTTCTGGATCCTGCTCGTGCTGTCGTCGGCGATCGCAGCGAGCGGAGTGATCGGCGACTCGACCGCGACCGTCATCGGCGCCATGATCGTCGCGCCGATGATGCTGCCCATCCAGGGCACGATGCTCGCGACCGTGCTCGGCGAGCGGGCGAACTTCGTGCGATCGCTCGTCACGATGATCGCGGGCGCCCTCGCGGCGATCGCGATCGGCTACCTGTGCGGCCTGCTCGTCGTCGTGCCCCAGACCGCGGCGACGAACGCGCAGATCGCCGAGCGGGCGACGCCCGACCTCATGAGCCTGTTCGGCGCGCTCGCGACGGGCGCGGTCGCCTCGATCGCCCTCGTGCGCAAGGACATCTCCGACACGCTGCCCGGCGTGGCCATCGCGATCTCGCTCGTGCCGCCGCTCGTCGTGGTCGGCGTCGCCGCCGAGTCGGGCGACTACGCCGCGTCGATCGGGTCGCTGCTGCTGTTCGTCGCGAACGTCGCGGCCATCCTCGGCACCGGCGTCGTGGTGATGGCGCTCTACCACGTGCAGCGCTGGGGTGCGATGGCGGTCGCCGCCGGGGCCCCGCGCATCGCGACCGGGTCGATGGCGCTCACGCCCCTGAGTCGCCGGCGCTCGCACATCGCGATCTCGGTCATGCTCGTGCTCGTCGCGATTCCGCTCACGCTCTCGACCTATCGCACCGTGACGACGACCACGCAGGCGTCGAACGTCGACGCGGCGGCGAACTCATGGGCCGACGACGAGGACCTCGAGGTCGTCGAGATCGCGACCGAGTCGCCCGGCTACGTGGTACGCGTGACCGGTGGCGACGCGATGCCCGATGTCGCACCGCTGCAGAAGTCGCTCGATGCTGCCGGCGTCGACCCCTCGACCGTCGCGGTCGAATGGGTGCCGACCACGCGGGTCGACCTCGGCGGTTGATGGCCTCGGACGACCGCAGATGACCGGGGCGGGCCGGCGAGCGCGCGCCCGAGTGCGGTCGGGACCGTTCAGCGTCGCCGCAGCCAGTCGCCGAGGAGAGCGCGGAACGCCTCGGGCTGCTCGACCCACGGGTAGTGGCCGCACGCATCGAGGAATCGCAGGTCGGCGCCGATCGCGTCGGCGTAGGCCTCGACGGTGCGCACGCCGACGAGGATGTCCTCGTCGCCCGCGATCACGAGCGCGGGGCGGGCCGGTGCGGCGCGAACGAGCTCGGCGGCGTCGGCGGGGATGTCGGCGAAGTACGCGTCGAGCGAGGCGAGCGACCATTCGCCGACGGCGGCATGCCGCTGCTCGCGCTCGGTCCAGCGGGCGTAGCCGGCGGGCCCCTCGAGTTCGCGAGCCCGCTCGAACTCGGCCTGGTCGCGCGGCTCGGGCCCGGTCAGCGAGTCGAGCGCCCGATCGACGAGCGGATCGTGCCGCCGGCGTGCGAGCTCGACGCTGTCGCGCGGCGCATCGGTGAACCACGCCGCGGCCGGGGTGACGAGGGCGAGGCTCCGCACCCGCTCCGGCGTTCGCGCCCAGGCGGCGAGCGCCAGTCGGGTGCCCGCCGAGTGGGCCACGACGTCGACGGCCTCGAGGCCGAGGTGGTCGGCGAGGTCGACGAGATCGTCGGCGTCGGTCCACCAGCCGCGCGACAGCCCGCCGGTCGTCGGGGTTCCGCGCGGGTGCAGCACGGCGAGCGGTCGCCCCGCGAGATCGGCGGCGCCGGCCAGGTCCTCGAGGTAGTCGACCCCGCGGCACGGTCCGCCGGGAACGACGATGGCCGCGGCATCCCCGTTCGTCTGACCGATGACGTGAAAGGCGATGCCGGTGCCGTCGCGCGCGGTGAAGGTCTGCACCCGCCCGACGATACCGGTCCCGCACGAGGTGCGGGCTCGGGGCATCACATGCCGGCACCGCCGATCGGGGGCCCCGGGTCCTCGGCCTCGCGCTCGAGCCTGCGCTCGCGGTTCAGCCGATCGAGCTCGGACCGCTCGACAGACCCGGCGTCAGCGGGCGGGGCACGCCGTACGCGAGCCGCACGCACCACCATGACGATCATCAGGAGCACGGCGACCCCGACGGCCGCCCAGATCAACGCGTCCACGACGAACCTCCGCTCGAGCGGTCGGGTCGAGCCGAACGTACGCCGCGGCGCGTCCCCGCCGCAAGCGCGGCAGGACGACCGGAACGCGAACGGGCCCGCCTCCGGAGAGGCGGGCCCGTTTCTGCGGCGCGGGGCAGGGGTGCGCCGCAGTTCCGCGCACCGTTCGGCGGCGGGGTCTGCGGTGATCTAGCCGGCGAGCAGCGTGAGCGAGTCGATCACGCGGTTCGAGAAGCCCCACTCGTTGTCGTACCAGGCGACGACCTTGATGTGGCGGCCGTCGACGCGGGTGAGCTCGGCGTCGAAGATCGACGAGTGCGGGTCGCCGACGATGTCGCTCGACACGAGCGCCTCGTCGGAGTACTCGAGCACGCCCTTGAGCGGGCCCTCCGAGGCGGCGGCCTTGTAGGCGGCGAGCACCTCGTCGAGGGTGACGTCCTTCGAGACGGTCGTGTTGAGCTCGACGATCGATCCGACCGGCACGGGCACGCGCATCGAGTCGCCGTTGAGCTTGCCGTCGAGCTTCGGCAGCACGAGGCCGATCGCCTTCGCGGCACCGGTCGAGCTCGGCACGATGTTGACGGCGGCGGCGCGAGCGCGGCGGGGGTCGGAGTGCGGGGCGTCCTGCAGGTTCTGGTCCTGCGTGTACGCGTGGATCGTCGTCATGAAGCCGTGCTCGATGCCGGCGAGGTCGTCGAGCACCTTCGCGAGCGGGGCGAGCGCGTTGGTGGTGCACGACGCGTTCGAGACGATGGTGTGCAGTTCGGCGTCGTACGCCTCGGTGTTCACGCCGTAGGCGAGGGTGACGTCGGCGCCCTTCGACGGGGCCGACACGAGCACCTTCTTCGCGCCGGCATCGAGGTGGGCGCGGGCGGCGGTCGCGTCGGTGAAGCGCCCGGTCGACTCGAGCACGACGTCGACGCCGAGCTCGCCCCACGGCAGCTTCGCAGGGTCGCGCTCTGCGAGCACCTTGACGCGACGGCCGTCGATCACGAGCACATCGCCGTCGACCTCGACGGGGTAGCCGAAGCGGCCCGCCGTGCTGTCGTACTTCAGCAGGCGCGCGAGGGCCGCGGGGTCGGTGAGGTCGTTGACGGCGACGAGCTCGAGGTCGGCGCCGCGCTCGACGAGGGCGCGCACGACGTTGCGGCCGATGCGTCCGAAACCGTTGATGGCGATGCGGGTGGTCATGCGGGGATGGGTCCTTTCAGTCCGCGATACCCCCACTCTGCGGTGCGGATGCCTCGGGCGGGAGTGGCACGCAAGACAGTGCTCGTAAGGATCTCGCCAACCCGGCCGTGCTCTCCCCGATAGCCTGAACCCCATGCCCTACGCCCCGCTCGCCGATGCCCGCGACACCGACCGTCTCAGCCTGCGGCTGTGGGACGAGTGGGACGCCGACGGCTACCGCCTGCTCGTGTGCGAGCGCGAGGAGGCGCGCGCCGAGCGAGAGGGCGACCGGGTCGACGAGGGTCGTCTGCTGAGCCTCGACGAGGCACGCGCCGAGGTCACCGGCGCCCGCGAGAACGCGCCCCGTCGCGGCATCCATTGCCTGACACTGCGGTTGCGCGGCAGCGACGAGTTCCTCGGCTACTGCGGACTCGTCGTCGGCCGCTCGACGATCGACGAGCCCGAGCTCGCCTACGAGCTGCTCCGCAGTGCGCACGGGCACGGCTACGCGACCGAAGCGGCGGCCGCCGTCGTCGACGCGGCCCGCGAGACCGGCCGCGACCGGCTCTGGTCGACGGTGCGCGCGTGGAACACGCCGTCGTTCCGGGTGCTCGACAAGCTCGGGTTCCGGCGCGACCACTCGACGGCCGACGAGCTCGGCGAGATCGTGTGGAGCGTGCTCGACCTGTAGCCGCCCCGGCTACTCGCCGCGTGCGAAGGTCTGCCGGTAGTCGCTCGGCGAGGTACCGAGGATGCGCTTGAAGTGCAGGCGCAGGTTCGCCCCGGTGCCGAGACCGGCACGCGCCGCGATCTGCTCGACGCCGAGGTCGCTGCGCTCGAGCAGTTCGCGCGCCATGTCGACCCGGGCGCGCAGCACCCACTGCATGGGCGTGTAGCCGGTGTCCTCGACGAATCGGCGCGAGAAGGTGCGCGGCGACACGTTCGCATGCCGGGCGAGGTCGCCGAGCGCGAGCGGTTCGTCGAGCCGGCGCAGCGCCCACTCGCGCGTCGCCGCGAACACCGGGCCGAGCTCGGGCGGCAGGCTGCGCGGCACGTACTGCGCCTGGCCGCCCGACCGGTAGGGGGCGGCGACGAGCCGCCGGGCGGCGTGGTTCGCGACGCCGACGCCGTGGTCGCGCCGCACGAGGTGCAGGCACAGGTCGAGTCCGCTCGCGGCACCGGCTGAGGTGAGCACCTGTCCCTCGTCGACGAACAGCACGTTCGCATCGACGTTCACGAGCGGATGCCTCGCGGCGAGCGCCCGCGTGTAGTGCCAGTGCGTCGTCGCGCGGCGGCCGTCGAGCAGCCCGGTCGCGGCGAGCGCGAACGCGCCCGTCGAGATCGCGGCGAGCCGGGCGCCGCGCCCATGGGCGGCGCGCAGCGCATCGACGACCGCGGCCGGCGGGTCGTCGCGATCGGGGTGCCGGTAGCCGGGGATGAAGACGGTCTCGGCCCACTCGAGGGCCTCGAGGCCGTCGGCCACATGGTACGAGAGTCCGTCGCCGCCGGTCACGAGCCCCGGCGCGGCTCCGCACACCCGCACCTCGTACGGCATGCTCGCGCGGGTCGAGAACACCTGGGCGGGGATGCCGACGTCGAGCGGCTTCGCACCCTCGAGCACGAGCACGGCGACGCGGTGAGGACGACGGGTCATGCGGCAAGAATGCCATGCAGCGCAAGCCTCATGCCAACCCGCGACGGGCTGCGCCCGGTCGCCCGCGCCGCGACGATCGGGCCATAGGGTGAACGGACCCTGCACTGCTCCAGCCGATCCGAACGATCACCGAGGTGCCGATGAGCGAGTCACGAACGATCCAGCCCGAGTCCGACGACCTCGAGACGGGTGCCCGGCGGATGCGGCCCTGGCAACTGCTCCTCGTCGGCATGGGAGCGGCCCTGCTCGGACTGCTGCCGTGGCTGCTCACCGGCATGCGACTGCCGCTGCAGAATCTCTGGGCGACCGACACCCTGCCGGATGACATGCCGCTCGTGCTGCTGCCCTTCAGCCAGTACTCCCTGTCGACGATCGCCTCGCTCCTCGTCGTCGGGGCGGCGGCCGGCGGACTCGCCGGGCGCACCCTCCGCGCTCGCACACCCGCACGCGGGTTCGCACTGCTGTTCTTCGGCGTGCTGCTCGTCGACGTCGTCGCGGTCGCGCAGAGCGCCGCGACGGTCGGCCCTGGCCTTCGCGACGACACCTGGTCGGCCGTCTACCTCGCCGGCGTGCTGACGGTCGCGGTGCTCGCCGTCGGCATCGGCGCATCGGTGCTCTGGCTCATCGGCCGGGCTCCGCAGGCCGGCGCGGTGGTCGGCATCGCGATCGCCGCGGTCCTGCTGCCGGGATGGCTGCACCTGCTCATGGCGCCGCGCGGCCCGGCCTTCGCCGGCGAACCCGAGTGGCTCTGGACGGCGGTGCGGTGGGTGCCGTCCGTGCTCATCGGCCTCGCGATCGCGTGGGCGGGCGTCCGCACCGCCGGGCGGATCATCGCGGCGATCGCCGCCCTCGCCCTGCTGTGGCTCGCGCCGGCCCTGATCACCGCGGCGTCGGCGGCACTCGGCAGCCGGGTGCTCGCGCGCGTACCCGGCGAGATGCTCGACTACGGTGCGGGTGTGTTCCGCCTGGCCGCGACCGACCCGGACCTCGTCGTGAAGCCGATCGTCGTGGCCGTCGTGGTCGCCGCGGTCGGACTCGCCGTCCGCGCGCTGCTCGCCCGCCGCACCGCCGCCCGCGCGGGCACCGGCGGCGAGGCGTCCGGGGCCTGATGCCGCATCCCGCGCGACGGTCAGAGCAGTCCGCGCCGCGCGAGGCCGCGATAGAGCTCGTCGATGCCGAAGGTCCACGGCGCGACCGTCTCGCTGTGGCGCACCCTGTTGATGAGGGCGCCGAGCCTGGGCTCGCGGATCGTCACGACGTCATCGAGCCGGTGCGTGAACCCGTGCCCGGCCTCGTCGCGATCCTGGATCGGCGCGAACAGGGTGCCGAGGTAGAGCACGAACCCGTCGGGGTACCGATGATGGGCGCCGACCGTCTGTGCGACGAGATCGGCGGGATCGCGACTGATGCGCTCGAGCGGGCTCGTCGCCTCGAGCCGGAACCCGTCGGCACCGTCGACCTCGAGGGTCACGACCGCGCGCCGCACGTCGTCGAGGCCGTAGCCGTCGTCGAAGAGCCGGATGAACGGGCCGACCGCGGCCGAGGCGTTGTTGTCCTTCGCCTTGCCGAGGAGCAGCGCCGAGCGGCCCTCGACGTCGCGCAGGTTCACGTCGTTGCCGAGCGTCGCCCCGACGATGCGCCCATCGGAGGCGACGACGAGCACGAGCTCGGGCTCGGGGTTGCTCCACGCCGACGTCGACAGCACGCCCACGTCGGCACCCGACCCGACGGTCGAGAGCACCGGTGCCTTCGTGAAGACCTCGGCGTCGGGGCCGATGCCGACCTCCAGGTACTGGCTCCAGAGGCCCTGCTCGATGAGCAGCTCCTTGAGGGCGGCCGCCTCGGGCGAACCGGGCACGAGGTCGTCGAGCGTACCGCCGATGACGGCGAGCACCTCGTCGCGCACGTCGGCCGCCGACTCGGCTGCGCCCAGGGCGCGCTCCTCGATGATGCGCTCGATCATCGACACCGGGAAGGTGACGCCGGCCGCCTTCACGACGTGCAGGTCGATCGGCGAGAGCAGCCACGGCCGGCCGGGGGCGCGCACGTCGTCGGGCGTGTTCGCCACGATCTCGGCGAGCGTGCCGAGCACGGGTCCGTCGGCAGCGGCGAGTGCGGCGGCCGGGTCGGGCAGCTCGGTGAGCGCGCGCATGGTCGCGAAGTGCATGCTGACGTCGACGACGCCCGCCTCGCGGATCGCCACGACGCTCGGCCCGCCGACGGCGGGATCGAAGACGCGGCCGGCGAGCGTGCCGGCCGTGCCGTCGACCGGCAGCATCGCGGCGGCGTCGGCGGTGGGGTTCGGCTCCTGGCTCACGGACTCGAGCATCGCAGGATCGGCGGCCGCGCGCATCAACACCGGCGGCGGCGCGCCCCTACGATCGGAGCATGACCGACCCGAACGGCCCCTGGTGGACCGGCGACGACGATCTCGGCGGCATCGGCCTCGCCCGCTTCTTCGCTTGGACGGGCCTCCTCCTCGGCGCCGGTGCGCTCGTCATCGCGCTGTTCGCCCCGCTCGAGGGCGATGCGCTGCGCACGGTGTGGATCGTGGGGTTCGGGTGCGCCGCGATCTGGGTCGCCGCGATGGCGATGCCGCGCTACCGGCGCGCAGGGGTGCGCACCTCCTGGACGGTGCGCGCGGCCTTCGCGCTCGGCGCACTCGCCGTCGTCGTCGCCTGCTACGCGTTCGTCGTGATCTGGCTCGCCTCGACGGGCATCGAGCTGCCCGCTCCGCCGTACTGGTTCGCGCCCGAGCGGGCGCCGGTCGGGGTGATCGAGGCCTCGTCGGTCGCGTAGGGAGCGGAGCGACCGGTTTCGAGGCCGCGCCGTCGGCCAGGGCCGCGGCCGCGTTCTCGATGCGCGCTTGGCGCTACTCGACCGACCCGACGGAGTCGAGCGCCGCGAGCACGCGCGGCACCGAGCCGCCGAGGTTCCACTCGTCGGCGAGGCGCTCGAGCGCTGCACGACGGTCGCCCGCGACCGGCCGCAGGTGCGCGTCGACCTCGGGCAGGTCGAGGTCGCGCACGACCTCGACGACCGTCGGCGCGACGGCGAGGTAGTCGGCGGCCGCGACGAGCTTCGTGCGCACGCCGGCCGACATCTTCGCCGAGGCGTCCCCCGCGGCCTCGATGATGCCGTCGAGGTCGACGAACTGCTGGATGAGCCCCGCCGCGGTCTTCTCGCCCACGCCGGCGACGCCCGGCAGGCCGTCGGAGTTGTCGCCCCGCAGCGTCGCGAAGTCGGCATACTGCTCGGGCAGCACGCCGTACTTGCCGACGACGACCGCGTCGGTGACGATTTCGAGCTTCGACATGCCGCGCGCCGTGTTGATCACGCGAACGGATGCCTCGTCGTCGACGAGCTGGAACAGGTCGCGGTCGCCCGTCACGATGTCGACGGGCCGCCCGGCGCCGGTGGCGAGCGTGCCGATCACGTCGTCGGCCTCGTGCTCGGCTGCGCCGACGATCGGCACGCCGATGAGCCCGAGCACCTCGCGGATGAGCGGGATCTGCTTGACGAGCCCGGGCGGGGTCTCCTCCACGTCGACGCCGCCCGGCACCGCGCGCTCGACCCGGTGCGCCTTGTAGGTCGGGATGAGCGCGACGCGCCAGCCCGGCCGCCAGTCGTCGTCCCAGCAGGCGATGAGCTCGGTCGCCTCGAAGTCGACGGTGAGCCGGGCGATCATGTCGAGGAGCCCCCGCACCGCGTTCACCGGGGTGCCGTCGGCGCGCTTGATCGAGTCGGGCACGCCGTAGAAGGCGCGGAAGTAGAGGGAGGCGGTGTCGAGGAGCATCAGTCGGTCGGCCACACCGCCGATCATGGCACGGACCTCCCCCGCGGGCGACCATGCGGGTCGAGGAGGCGCTCAATGGGGAGAATGGAGCGCATGGGCATCACCGCCACGCTGCGCGCCTCGAAGCGCCCGCCCCTGCTGCAGGTCGCGAAGGCGTCGGTCGCGACGATCGCGGCGTGGCTCGTCGCCGGCTGGCTCATCCCCGGGCAGCTCCCCGTGTTCGCCGCGATCGCGGCGCTGCTCGTCGTGCAGCCGAGCGTGAACCAGTCGTTCGGCAAGGCCGTCGAGCGTTCGGTCGGCGTCATCCTCGGCGTGCTCATCGCGACGGCGATCTCGTTGACCGTCGGGCAGAACAGCTGGATCATCCTCGTCGCGATCGTCGTCGCGATGCTCGTCGCGTGGGCGCTCAAGATGACGCCGGGCACCTCCAACCAGGTCGCGATCAGCGCGATGCTCGTGCTCGCGCTCGGCTCGTCGTCGCCCGAGTACGCGCTCGACCGGGTGATCGAGACGCTCATCGGCGCGGCGATCGGCATCGTCGTGAACGCGGCCGTCGTGCCGCCGGTCGCGGTCGCCCCCGCCCGCCGCGACCTCGCACTGCTCGGGGGCGAGCTCGCGGCATCCCTCGAGCGCCTCGCGCACGCCCTCGAGACGCCGCAGTCCGCACCCCAGCTGCAGCAGCTGATGCTCGAGGCCCGTCTCATGCGACCGATGCGGGATGCCGCGGACGCATCGATCTCGGCGGGCGAGGAATCGCTGACCTTCAACCCGCGGCGCTCGGCGCACCGCACCGACCTCGCCGAGATGCGGGCGCTCATCGAGCGGTTGAGTCCGATCGTCACGCAGGTCATCGGCATGACACGGGCGACGTTCGACCACTACGACCCGTCGCTCGCCGATGAGCCGACGGTGCAGGCGATCGCCGAGCAGCTGCGCCGCGCCGCGCACGACGTACGGCTCGCCGTGCATCTCGCCGACGTCGACCCCGAGCCGATGACGTCGGCGATCCCCGCGCTCACGGCGCCGCTCGTGGTCTCGCCGCCGCGCTCGGGCCACTGGATCCTGATCGGGTCGCTCATGGAGGACCTGCGGCGCATCCGCGGCGAGCTGCTCGAGGAGTAGCTCAGCCGTGCGCGGCCGACTGCCCGGCGAAGACGTTGAGCACGATGACGCCCGCGATGATGAGCCCGATGCCGAGGAGCTTCGGCACGGTGAGGCTCTCGCCGAGGAAGAGCACGCCGATCGCCACGATCGCGGCCGTGCCGACGCCCGACCAGATCGCGTAGACGACGCCGATCTCGAGCTCGCGCACCGCCTGCGCGAGCATGGCGAACGAGACGCCGTAGCCGGCGAGCACGGCGACCGTCCACCAGAGCTTCGTGAACCCCTCGGTCTTGCCGATGAAGCTCGTCGCCGCGACCTCGAAGCCGATCGCGAGCGCCAGGTAGACCCATGCCATGCAGCCATGCTCGCATGCGGCCGGGGGCGCGCCCCTATCGCCCGCCCCGGCCGAGGAGCATGATGAACCCGTGGACGGATGGCCGATCGTCGGTCGGGATCACGAGCTCTCGCGGGTGGCGCGCCGGCTCGTCGAATCGCCCGCGTCGGAGCGGCGTCGCGGGGCGCTGCTCGTGGGTGCGCCCGGCATCGGCAAGACACGGATCGCGCGCGAGCTGTACCGGCTCGTGCGCCGGCACCGGCTCGGGGCGGTCTGGGCGACCGCGAGCCGCACGGCGCAGCACCAGCCGCTCGGAGCGTTCGCCGCGTACACGCGCGAAGGCGACGACACCCTCGCACTGCTCGCCCAGCTCGCCGCCGAGATCAGCCCCGGCGACCGGCCGACCGCCGTCTTCGTCGACGACGTGCACGCGCTCGATCCGATGTCGGCGCTGCTCGTGCAGACCCTCGCCCGTCGCCCGCAGACGAGTCTCGTGCTCACCGCCCGCACGCCCGCGCCGCTGCCCGACGTGATCGTCGACCTCTGGAAGGACGACCTCGTCGAACGGATCGAGGTGCACCCGCTCGACGAGGCCGCGACGGGCCGGCTCGCGTCGGCCATCCTCGAACGGCCGCTCGAGGCCGTCGCCGCGCACCGGCTGTGGGAGCGCAGCCAGGGCAACCCGTTGTACATCACCCACATCGCGCAGGACTGGCGCGACGCCCTCGCCGCCGGCGGCGACGACGAGGCTGCCGGCGGGCTCGCCGACGACGCCGACGAACCGGCGACATCACTCCCCTTCGTGCCCGACCCCGCGAGCCCGCTGCCCGCGGAACTCGGCGCGCTCATCGAGCAGACGCTCATCGGGCTCGACGACACCCGGCTTGAGGTGCTCGACGCCGTCTCGCTGCTCGAGCCGTTCCCCCTCGCGGCGATCATCGAGGCCGTGCCGAGCGCCGACGTGCGCCTGCTCGACGAGCTCGAGGCGCGCGGCGTGATCGTCGCGGCGATCGACGACCCGGGGCACCTCATCACGCTGCGGGCCGCGCACCCGCTCTTCGCCGAGGCCCGCCGAGCCGCGATGGGCCCCCTCCGGGCGCGCCGGCTCCGCGGCCGCATCCTCGACGCCGTCGAGCACACGGGCGTCGACCTCGACATCGTCTCCCGCTCGCTGCTGAGTCTCCAGGCCGACGGTTCGAACGGCGGCGGCGACGCCGCGCTCCACCTCGAAGCGGCGGCGACCGCGTTCGCGCGCCTCGACCTCGACCTCACCGCGCGGCTCGCCACGGCGTCGGCCGAGCACGGCGGACCACCCGCGGCGACGACGCTCGCCGCCTACGCCCTGTCGCTGCGCAGCCACGGCGAGGCGGCCGCCGCGATGCTCGCGCCGCTCCTCGATGCCGAGCGGCCGCCCGTCGACGCGCTCATCGTCGATTCCGGCAACCGGTTCTTCGTCCTCGGCGACCCCGAGGGCGCGATCGCGCGCACGGAGGCGGCCCGAGCGGCGGCGACCGACGACGGGGACCGCGCCGAGCTCGCGGCGATGCTCGCATGGGAGCACGCCTTCCAGGCCCATCCGGCGCACGCGCTCGACCTCGCCGACGCGGCGCTCGCGCATCCCGGGCACAGCGGCCGGGCCATCGCGTTCGCGACGATCGCCCGGGTCACGGCGCTCGCCTGCGCGGGCCGCAGCGACGAGGTCGCGGCGGTCGCCGAGCCGGGATATGCGGCGGCCCGCGGCGGCTACGACGCCGCCGTGCTGCGCACCGTGCTGCTCGACGCGCACCTGCTCGCCCTGCACCTCGCCGGGCGCATGGGCGAGGCCGCCGACCTCGCCGAGCGGGTGCTCGCCGACGATCGCGAGGCACCCCCGCCCTTCGACAGCCGGCTGCTCAACCTCACCGGACGCGCCCTCGTGCGCAGCGGCCGCATCGCCGAGGGGCTCGTCGCCCTCACGTCGGCGCAGGCTGCGATCGGCGGCCACGACCACACCGGCTGGTCGCCGCTCAACCTCGTCGACCTCGCCGAGGGCGAGGCCCTCGGCGGCGACCTCCGCCGGGCGCGACGCGCGCTCGAGCGGGCGCGGGCCGAGTGGTCGCCCGCGTTCCGCTACCGGCTGCCGCAGCTCGAGCGCGTCGCGGCGCTGATCGACGCCGCCGCCGGCCGGGCCGCCGAGGCCGCGGCCGGCGCGGTGGCGGCGGCCGACCTCGCGATCGAGCAGGATGCCCCGGCGCTGGCCCTCCGTGCCCTGCACGACGCGGTGCGGCACGGGGCGCACGGGCTCCGCGACCGGGTCAGCGACCTCGCCGACGAGCTCGACGGACCCCGCGCGCGGCTCGCGCCCCGGCACGCCGACGCGTGGGATCGCGGCGACGCGGCCGAGCTCGACGAGCTCTCGCGGGCGTTCGAGGCCGACGGCGACCTCATCACCGCAACCGACGCGGCCGCCCAGGCCGCCGTGCACTGGGCCACGGCCGGTCGCGGCGGGCGGGCCGCCGCCTCGCGGCTCCGGGTGCGGGGCATCGAGTCGACGACGGGCCGGCTGCACACGATCGCCGTCGCCCGGGCGAGCCTCGGACCCGATCTCAGCGAACGCGAGGGCGAGATCGCGGCCCTGATCGCCGGCGGGCATTCGGACCGCGAGATCGCCGTGCGCCTCGGGCTCTCGACGCGCACGGTCGAGGCGCACGCGCATCGCATCTACGCGAAGCTCGGCGTCGAGGGGCGCGCCCAACTGCGCGACCTCGCCGACGGCGGCTGACGACGCCGCGAGCGCATCGCCCCGATTTACGTACCCGACTACGTAGGGCGCCGGCACGAGGCATCCGTAATCTTGTCGGCGAGCACCTCGACGAGCCGGCTCCCCGTACGACCGTTGCCCGACGGTCGCGCCTCGCCGAGGGTTGCCGCACCCCGAAGGAGTGCCCCAATGCGGCAGCTACTCGCCCCCGACACCACCAATGCGGAGTTCGACTGGATCGACGCCCGCGTACCCGACCTCGCCTCGCTCACCGCCGGCGAGCTGACCGTGCTGCGCGCGCTCGCGTGCGGCGCCTCGAACGCCGCGATCGCGGCCGGCCTCTTCCTCTCGGAGCGCACGGTCGAGTCGCACGTGCGCTCGATCTTCTCGAAGCTCGGACTGCTGCGCTGCCCCGACGAGAATCGGCGCGTCATCGCCGCCGTCGTGTGGGCGCGGGCGGCGGTGTGAACGAGGTCTGCGCGTCAACCGCGGCGGGCGTCTAGGGTCGTAAGCGGATGCCACGGGGCCGGTTCGTGCGCCCCGCATCCGCCGCACGACGAGCACGCCGCGAGCGCCACGCAGGAGAGGGCCGACGATGACCGCTGAACCGACCGGATTCGACTTCTTCTCGGTCGGCGAGCTGCCTGCGCCGGCGCTGCCGGTCGACGAGGTGCGCGGCATCGTCGCCGCCGAGTGGGGGCTCGACGTCGAACTCGAATCCCTCGGCAGCCAGCAGGACCAGAACTTCCTGGCTCGGGATGCCGCGGCCGACGCCGCCGCCGACGGCGGCGCCCCCCTCGGCGTCGTGAAGATCACGAACCCCGCCTTCACGGCGGCCGAGCTCGCCGCGCAGGATGCCGCGGCCGAGCGCATCGCCGACGGGTCGGGCGGTCGAATGGCGGGCGTCCGCGTCGCGACGACCACGAAGGACGCCGACGGGCGGCCGCGCTCCGTCGTCGCCGACACGAGCGCGGGACCACTCGCGGTGCGACTGCTCGAGTTCCTGGGCGGCGGCACGCTCACGGGCGACGCCTATCTCGCCCCCGCAGTCGTCGCCCGCATGGGCGAACTCGCCGCGACGGCGAGCCTCGCGCTCGCCGACCTCGACCACGCCGGGCTCGACCGGGCGCTGCAGTGGGATCCGCGCTTCGCCGACCGCGTCGTCGAACTGCTCGCGCCGCATCACCCCGACCACTACCGGCGCGAGCTCGTGCAGGGCGCCGCCCGCGAGGCCTGGCGCACCGTCGCCGCCCTCGCCGACGAACTGCCGCAGCAGGCGGTGCACCTCGACCTCACCGACGACAACGTGGTCTGCCGCGTCGAGGGCGGCCGGCGGATGCCCGACGGCATGATCGACTTCGGCGACGTCACCCGCAGCTGGGCCGTCGGCGAGCTCGCGATCACGATCTCGTCGGTGCTGCACCATGCCGGCGCCGAACCCGTCTCGGTACTGCCCGCGGTGCGCGCGTTCCACGCGCTGCGCCCGCTCGCACCCGCCGAGGTCGCCGCGCTCTGGCCGCTCGTCGTGCTGCGTGGCGCCGTGCTCGTCGTGAGCGGCGAGCACCAGGTGCAGCTCGACGGCGAGTCGAACGACTACGCGCGGTCGGCGCTCGACCGCGAATGGCGCATCTTCGAGCAGGCGACCTCGGTGCCGGCCGACGTGATGACGGCGGTCATCGCCGATGCGCTCGGGGTTCACGATTCGCCGCAGGTCGATCTCGGCGCACGAACGCACGACGGGCCCGCACGCGAGCACCGGCTCCCGCCGAGATCTTCGAAGGGGACTGCGACCGCCTCGCCGGCGCGGCTCGACGTGTCGGTGTTCGCCGAGGCCGCCGACGGCGGTGCGTGGCTCGACGGCGAGGCGCTCGAGGCGCGACTCGCGCTCGAGGCCCTCGACGCCGGTGCGTCGGCGGCCTGGCTCGACCGCGGCACGCCCCGGCTGACCGCGAGCCGCACCCTCTCGCAGGCCTCGCCCGCGACGGTGCCGGTCGGCATCGACGTCTGGTACGCCGAACCGCGACGGCTCGAGGCATCCGAGCACCTCGTCGTCGAGGGTGCGACGCAGGACGCCGACGGCGACTGGATCGTGCCCGCGCGCACGCGCGTCCGGGTGCGGCTCGGCCGCGCCGGCACGCCGCACCTCGTGCGGCCCGAGTACGCCGCGGGATGGCTCGCGGTGACGCTCGATCCGGCGCCGATGCTGGGTCTCGATACGGCGCCGCGCGCCGACTCGACCGACCGCGAGTCGCTCATCGGGCGGCGCAACGCGGCCTTCGCCGAGGTGCAGGAGCACTACTACGAGGCCCCGCCGCAGATCGAGCGCGGTTGGCGCGAGCACCTCGCCGACACGGACGCGCGCGTCTACCTCGACATGGTCAACAACGTGACGCCGCTCGGTCACGGCCACGTCGGCCTCGCCGACGCGGTGCACCGGCAGCTGCGCCGGCTCAACACGAACTCGCGGTTCAATTACGAGGCGGTCGTCGAGTTCTCCGAGCGGCTCGCCGGACTCCTGCCCGATCCGCTCGACACCGTGTTCCTCGTGAACTCGGGGTCGGAGGCCGCCGACCTCGCGATCCGCGTCGCGCTCGCCGCGACCGGCCGGCGCGACGTCGTGAGCGTGCTCGAGGCCTACCACGGCTGGACCTACGGCTCCGACGCCGTCTCGACCTCGACGGCCGACAACCCGAACGCGCTCGAGACGCGCCCCGACTGGGTGCACGCCGTCGAGGCGCCGAACTCGTTCCGCGGCCGGTACCGAGGGGCGGATGCCGCGCGCTACGCGCCCGAGGCCGCGGCGCGGATCCGCGAGCTCGCGGACTCGGGCCGGCCCCCGGCCGCGTTCATCGCGGAGACGTTCTACGGCAACGCCGGAGGCATCCCCCTGCCCGACGGCTATCTCGCCGAGGTGTACGCCGCCGTGCGGGAGGCGGGCGGGCTCGCGATCGCCGACGAGGTGCAGGCCGGCTACGGGCGCCTCGGCGAGTGGTTCTGGGGCTTCGAGCAGCAGGGCGTGGTGCCCGACGTCGTCGCCGTCGCGAAGGCGATGGGCAACGGGTATCCGCTCGGCGCGGTGATCACGACGCGCGAGATCGCGGCGCGGTTCCGCACGCAGGGGTACTTCTTCTCGTCGACTGGCGGCAGCCCGGCCTCGTCGATCGCCGGGCTCACGGTGCTCGACGCGTACGAGCAGATGGGGCTGCAGCAGAACGCGGCGTCGACCGGCGCCTACCTCAAGCGGATGCTCGAGGAGCTCGCCGAACGGCACCCGCTCATCGGCGCCGTGCACGGTCTCGGCCTGTACCTCGGCGTCGAGTTCGTGCGCGACCGCGAGACGCTCGAACCGGCGACCGACGAGACGCGCGCGATCTGCGATCGGCTGCTCGAGCTCGGGGTCGTCATGCAGCCCACGGGCGACCACCAGAACGTGCTGAAGACGAAGCCGCCGCTGTGCGTCGAACCCGAGTCGGCCGAGTTCTTCGTCGAGATGCTCGACCGGGTGCTCGGCGAAGGCTGGTAGGGGTCGCCGGTCGATCGAGTGGTCTCGATACGCGTGCTCCTTCGTCGCGCGCTACTCGACCGACGGTTGCGGCTCAGGCGAGCAGGTCGCGCACGGCGAGGCCCCACTCGAACCCGCAGTCGCGGCAGTCGAAGATCGGAGCGTCATCGGTGAGGAACGGGTCGACGGTCTCGGCCTCGACCGCGAGGTCGAGCGGGCCGTAGACGATCGCACGCACGGCGGCCGAACCGCACCGGGGGCACGGCTCGTCGAGCGCCTCGCGCGGGGCTTCGGTCTGCAGCTGGTTCGTCATGGCAGTCAAGCTACGCCGCCCCGCCGACATCCCCGGCAGCCGGCCCGCGCGTCGCCTTCCGACCGCTCGGCCGGGAACTCGATGATCCCTAGACTGGGCGCGTGCTCACCGCCGTCATCCTGCTCGCGATCGTGCCCGCGTGCCTCATCCTGGTGCTCGGGCTCGTCGCACGCGCGTTCGCCGCGCAGCCCGTGACGGCCCGCGTCGTGCAGTACGCGCCCGAGCGCGGCACGACGCTGCTCCGCGATGCGGTGCTCGCCGACGCCGACAAGCGGGCCGCCGCGGCGGCGCTCATCGACCTCGCGGTCAAGCGCAAGGTGCGGCTCATCGCCGGCACGGCGGGCGCGTCGGCTGCGGGCACGGCGGGCGGCGCGTCCGGTTCCCGCTCCCGGGAGCCGATCGGCGTGGAGCTCACCGACGGCGCACGGCTCACCACCGCCGACACCGCCTTGCTCGAGGTGCTGTTCGGCCCCGAGCACACGGGCGCACGCCTGCGCCGCTTCTCGGCCGACCGCAGGGCGCTGGCCGGGCGGCTGAAGACGCTCATGACGTTCACCGAGCTCGCGCTCGCGCGCGAGGGACTCGTCGGCGACCGGCGCGTCACCTGGCCCGGCACGACCCTGACCGTGCTCGCCTACCTCGGCATGCTCGTCGAAGCGCTGCTGCTCGTGTTCACGCTCATCGCGGGCGACTGGACCGCGTTCTTCGCCACGCTCGCGGCCGTGGCCGTGACGATCGCGACGATCTTCGTCACCCCGGCCTCGTGGCGACGGTACCTGCCGCCGTCGCTCCCGCATCGCGAGCACCTCGCCGGACTTCGCCGCTACCTCGAGGTCGCCGAGGCCGACCGGCTCCGCGTGCTGCAGTCGCCGAGCGGAGCGGAGCTCCGCGCCGACGCCCCGGCCGGGTCGATCGGCGGCGGGCCGTCGATCGGCGCCGACCCCGAGGCATCCGCGCAGCTCGAGCGCTTCCACCTGCATGAGCGCCTGCTGCCGTACGCCGTGCTGTTCGGCCTCGAACGGGAGTGGCTCGCGAAGCTCCGCCTCGAGGCCGACACGCTCGCGCACACGAACGTCGACACGCTCGGAGACCTCGTCGACGTCACCGCGGAGGTGGCCGCCGCGATCGACGCCGCGGGCGGCGTGCTCGAGCTGACCGCCGTGGTCGGCGACCTCGTCGACGGCACCGGTTCGGTGATCGAGGGCATCGGCGGCATCTTCGAAGGGCTGGGCTCATGAGCCTCACCGACCTCGAGCAGGCGATCTCGATCGACCTCGACGGCACCGCGGTCTCGGGCGTCTACGCCCGCCCGGCCGGCGGCGATGCCTCGGCCACGATCGTCGTCGCGCACGGCGCGGGCGCGGGCATGGATCATCCGTTCATGTCGGGCTTCACGCGGGCGCTGAACGCCGACGGATTCTCGACCCTGCGCTTCAACTTCGCGTATCGCGAGGCCGGACGCCGCTTCCCCGACCGGCCGCCCGCCGCGATCGCGGCGTGGCGAACGGTCATGGGGGTCGCCGGCGAGCTGGCCGTGCAGGCCGGGCGTGCGGGCGAGCCGGTCTGGGCAGCGGGCAAGTCGTTCGGCGGGCGCATGGCCTCGATGGCCGTCGCCTCGGGCATGGATGCCTCGGGGCTCGTGTTCCTCGGGTACCCGCTGCACGCACCGGGCAAGGCCGACAAGCCGCGCGACGAGCACCTGCCGGGCATCACGATGCCGATGCTGTTCCTGCAGGGGCGCAACGACCCGTTCGCGATTCCGAACGAGCAGCTCGACGCGGTCGCGGAGCGGGTGGGGCCGAACGCCGTCGTCGAGTGGATCGACGGGGCCAACCACTCGTTCGAGGTGAAGGGCGCGAAGCGCCCCGCGGCCGAGATCGGTGCGTCGCTCGCGGAGCGCGCGGCCTCGTTCGTGCGCGCGCACGCCCCGTCGGCCGAGTAGGCGCGCAGCGCGGTATCGAGACCGCAGCTCCGTCCGTCGACTCGGCGCGCAGCACCGTTTCGCGACCACGGCGAAGACCCGGCGCGCACCCTGCCCCGCCGCGTACGCTGGCCTCATGGGCGACGCACGGTCGACCGGATGGCTCCTCCCCGCGGCCGCGGGTGCCGCGGCGGCGGTCTTCGGCGCGGGCCTCGGCGAACTCGTCGCCGCGGTGATCGCACCCGAGTCGGGGCCGGTGGTCGTCATCGGGTCCGCGCTGATCGATCTCGCGCCACCGTGGGCGAAGGACGCCGCGATCGCCCTGTTCGGCACCGCCGACAAGCTCGCCCTCGTCACCGGCATCGTGCTCGTGCTGCTCGTCGCGGCGTGCGGTGCGGGCGTCCTCGAGTCACGCCAGCCGCCGTGGGGAAGCGCGGTCTTCGCGGTGTTCGGCGTCGCCGGGGCGGTCGCCGCCGCGACGCGTGCGAACGCGCCGATGCTCGCGGTCGTGCCGTCGCTCGTCGCGGGCGCGGCCGCCGTGGTGGCGCTGCGGGTGCTCGTGCGACGGCTCGCCGCGGTCGCCGGCGTCGAGACGTCGCGGCGCCCCGCCTCGACCGCCCCAGGCGAGACGCCCGCTTCCGCCACTCCAGCAGCCACAGGCGACACGCCCGCTTCCGCCACTCCATCCGCCGCACGCGAGACGCCCGCCCCCACGGCCCCAACCACCCCGCACGAGGCACTCGCCCCCGCCACCCCAGCCACCACTCGCGAGACATCCGTCCCCGCCTCGGGGGCCCGCACGACGCGACGGGCGTTCCTCGGCTGGGCGGGTGGCGCCGCGGTGATCGGCGCGCTCGCCGCCATCGGCGGTGCTGCGATCCAGGCCGGCGGGCGGGCGGTGACGGCGGTGCGCGAGGCGATCAGGCTGCCGACGCCGGCCTCGAGGGCGTCCGTGCCGCCGGGCGCCGACCTCGGCATCGACGGGCTCGCCCCGGTCATCACCCCGAACGCCGACTTCTACCGCATCGACACGGCCCTCGCGGTGCCCGTGCTCGACCCGGCCGACTGGAAGCTGCGCGTGCACGGCATGGTCGAGCAGCAGTTCGAACTCACCTGGGACGAGCTGCTCGCCCTTCCCCTCGCCGAGAGCGTCACGACGCTCGCGTGCGTCTCGAACGAGGTCGGCGGCGATCTCATCGGCAACGCGGTTTGGCTCGGCTACCCGATCCGCGAGTTGCTCGCCCGTGCGCGCCCGCTCCCGGACGCCGATATGGTGCTCTCGCGCAGCTCAGACGGCTTCACGGCCTCGACGCCGATCGAGGTGCTGCAGGACGACCGCGACGCGATCCTGGCCGTCGGCATGAACGGCGAGCCGCTGCCGATCGAGCATGGCTTCCCGGTGCGCATGGTCGTGCCGGGCCTCTACGGCTACGTCTCGGCCACGAAGTGGGTCGTCGACCTCGAGGTCACGCGATTCGACCGGGCGCGCGCGTACTGGACCGACCGCGGCTGGAGCGACCACGGCCCCATCAAGCTCTCGTCGCGCATCGACGTGCCGCGGCGCGGACAGTCGGTCGAGGCGGGCGACGTGGTCGTCGCCGGTGTCGCCTGGCACCAGCACACGGGCATCGAAGGCGTCGAGGTGCAGGTCGACGAGGGCGCGTGGCGGCCGGCCGAACTCGCCACCGCGATCTCGGACGACACCTGGGTGCAGTGGCGCTTCGCATGGCCGGATGCCTCGTCCGGAAGCCACACGCTGCGGGTACGCGCGACCGGCGCCGACGGCGAGCTGCAGACCGCGGAAGAACGCCCGGTCGTGCCCGACGGCGCCACCGGCCTGCACGAGATCACCGTCGACGTGCGCTGACGCGCGGGGTACGAGACGTCGCTGCGCTCCGGCGCCACTCGCGCCGGCCCTCCGTCGCACCCATCGCCATTCCTCCCCGCCCGCACTCGTCCTCCCCAGCCCCGGACCGGAGCGTCCGGTCGACGATGAGCCGTCGCGTGCGACGCGGCACCCCGCGCGGTGGGAGCATCCCTCCCGAGAGCCTGTTCACAAGTCCACAGATCCACACGCAGGTCGTCCACAAGTCCACAAATCCACACGCAGGTCGTCCACAAGTCCACACGCAGGTCGTCCACAAGTCCACAAATCCACACGCAGGTCGTCCACAAGTCCACAAATCCACACGCAGGTCGTCCACAAGTCCACAAATGCACACGCAGGTCGTCCACAAGTCCACAAATCCACACGGTCGGCGAATCGTTGGTCGCCAGTCGACGCGACGACCGCCACCACCACCTCCACCACCACCACCACCACCACCGAGGAGCTTCAGATGGCGACGCGAACGATCCGGGTCGACGACGGGACCCACCGAGCGATCGGCGATCTCGCCTACCTGCTCGACAGCACGCGAACCTACGTCGTCGCGGATGCGATCACCGAGTACGCGGCGCGTCGGGGATCGATCGTCAGGATCGACGGGCGGGTCACGTTCGACGAACTGCCGGTCGCCGATCGGCTCGCGCTCCGGCGCGATGAGCTGATCCGCGTGTTCGCGAAGCGCGAGGCGACCGACATCCGGTTGATCCACTTGGGCGACACCGCCGAGCACGGGCCGGCCGAAGCCGAGGGCGCCGAGGACGAGGACGACGACGCTCCGTGGGTGCCGCCACGTCCGCTCGAGCTGCTCGTCACGACCGCGCTGCATCGAGGCAGCGGCGAGGCGTACGCGCTCGAGCGCATCGCGTCGAAGCTGCTCCGCACGCGCGTGCACGTCGAGTCGGCGACGCGACTCGAACTCTTCGACAAGCGGGCGCTCGAGCGCGCCCGAGCAGCATCGACGCCCCTCACCGAGTGGGCGAGGGGCGTCGAGCCCGAGGCATCCTCGACCTAGCCCAGGCGGGGCGTGCGCGGCGGCGCGGTGCGGCGCGATCCGGTCGCCTCGAAGGCGGCGGCGAGCGTGAGCAGCTCCGTGTCGTCGTAGGCACGTCCCGCGAAGGTGAGGCCCACCGGCATGCGGATGTCGGCCATCGTGCCCATCGGCACCGTCACGGTCGGGATGCCGAGGTGGCGCGGCACGAGGTTGCCGTTCGCGACCCAGACGCCGTTGCGCCAGCCGAGGTCGGCCGAGGCCTCGTTCACGTCCATGTCGGCAGGGCCGACATCGGCGACCGCGGGGAACGCGACGGCATCGAGGCCGAGTCCGTCCATCCACTGCTCGAGGTCGATGCGGCGGGTCTCCTCGAGGCCGCGCACGCCCGCCTCGAGCTCGGGGATCTCGGTGAACGACGCATACGGGTGCTCGCGCACCTGCGCCGGATACTCGGCGATGTCGTCGTCGAAGCCCGTGTAGCGGTCGGGCAGCGCGCCCGGCGGCTGCGGGAAGATCGTCGCGCCCTCGACGCCCGTGAGCGTCGAGAGGGCCGGGTCGCCGTTGGCCTGCAGGAAGTCCTCCCACGCCCACGCCGACAGGTCGACGATCTCGTACTTCAGGAACTCCTCGCTGACGAGCCCGCGGGTCTTGACCGTCGGCGCTCCGGGGCGGTCGCCCTCGTAGTTCGTCACGACCGGGAAGTCGACGTCGACGACCTCGGCGCCGGCCGCCTCGAGGTCGCGGCGCGCGGCCTCCCACAGCTCGATGACCGACTCGCGCGTCTCGACCCGCTCGCCGGTCGGACCGCCGATGCCGCCGTCGGGGTTCGTGCCGGCCTCGGGGTCGGCGTTGATGTACATCTTCGGCACGCCGATGCGCTTGCCGGCGAGCGCGGCACGAGCCGCCGACGCGTCGACCGGGGCGAGCGCGGGATACGACGCCGGTCGCACCGCGGACGACGCGGGGATCCGCACCCACGGCTGTGCGCGCCAGAAGTCGCCGCGCGTCTCGGGGTCGTCGGCGACGATGACGTCGAGCAGCTCGAACAGGTCGGCCATCGTGCGGGTGTGCGGCACGACGACGTCCATGGTCGGCACGAGCGGCCAGTTGCCGCGCACCGAGATCACGCCGCGCGACGGCGTGTACGCGCACAGCGCGTTGTTCGACGCCGGCGCGCGCCCGCTCGACCAGGTCTCCTCGCCCAGGCCGAATGCGCCGAACGACGCCGCCGTCGCGGTGCCCGACCCGTTCGACGAGCCCGAGCCGAACGCGCTCGTCAGCCACTCGGCGTTGTACGGGCTCTCGGCCCGGCCGTAGACGCCGCGCTGCATGCCGCCGTTCGCCATCGGCGGCATGTTCGTGAGCCCGATGAGCACGGCGCCGCCGGCGCGCAGCCGCTCGATCGTGAACGCGTCGCGCTGCGCGACGAGGTGCTCGAACGCGGGCGATCCGGCGGCCGCGGTGAGCCCCTTCGCGAGGTAGCTGTCCTTCGCGGTGTACGGGATGCCGTCGAGCGGCCCGAGCACCTCGCCGCGCGAGCGACGCTCGTCGGAAGCACGGGCCTCGGCCGCGGCATGCGGATTCATGACGACCAGCGCGTTGAGCGCGGTCTCGGTGCCCGACGCATCGTAGGCGGCGATGCGCGCGAGATACGCGTCGAGCAGCTCGACAGCGGTGGTCTCGCCCGCCTCGAGCGCGGCGCGCAGGCGCTCGATCGGCGCCTCGACGACGTCGAACCCGCTCATCGGGCCACAGCCGGCTGCTGCTGGGTGATGCAGTGGATGCCGCCGCCACGGGCGAAGATGTCGCGCGAGTCGACCGTCACGGCGCGCCGACCGGGATAGGCGGCCTCGAGGATCTCGCGAGCCGCGGCATCCGCCCGCTCCTCACCGAAGCCGCACGCGATGATGCCGTCGTTCACGACCAGGTGGTTGACGTAGCTGTAGTCGACGAAGCCCTCCTCGTCGCGCAGCGTCTCGGGCGCGGGGATGTCGACGATCTCGAAGCGCCGCCCCGCGGCATCCGTCGCCTGCTCGAGCACCGCGCGCAGCTCGCGCGTGACCTCGTAGTCGGGGTGGTCGGGGTTCTGCTGCGCGTGCAGCAGCAGCTTGCCGGGCGAGGTGATGGTCGCCACGATGTCGACGTGGCCGTTGGTGCCGAACTCGTCGTAGTCGCGGGTCAGGCCGCGCGGAAGCCACACGACCTTGGTCGCGCCGATCGTGCGGGCGAGCTCGGCCTCGACGCGGGCCTTGTCGGCGTAGGGGTTGCGGCGCGGGTCGAGCTGCACGGTCTCGGTGACGAGCACGGTGCCCTCGCCGTCGACGTGGATGCCCCCGCCCTCGTTGACGAGCACGCTCGACACCAGTTCGGCGCCGACGAGCGGGGCGACGAAGCGGGCGATCTCGGCGGACTTGCGCCACTCGGCCCACTCGGGGGCGCCCCAGCCGTTGAACGTCCAGTCGACGGCACCGAGCACGCCGGGGCGCTCGTCGTCGACGACGAAGGTGGGGCCGAAGTCGCGCATCCAGAACTCGTCGAGCGGGGCCTCGACGATCTCGATCTCCGAGCTCAGCATGCGGCGGGCGCGGTCGAGCTCGGTCGGGTCGACGACCATCGTGACGGGCTCGAACTCGGCGACGGCGTGGGCGACGGCCGTCCACGCTGCGTAGCCCTGCTCGCGCTCGGCGAGTTCCTCGCCGAGGGTGAACCCCTCACGGGGGAACGCCATCCAGGTGCGCTCGTGCAGTGCGGTCTCACTCGGCATGCGCCAGGCCATGCGTGGTCTCCCCTTCGAGATGGTGCGGTTCGTTCGTCGTGCGGTCTTCGCGTTCGATGCGGATGCCGCCTTTATTGACCAAATGATCAATATTGCTGCGAGATTACCTACAATGGGTGATCATGTCAACGCCGACCCGACCCCGCGCCGCCCGCAAGTCGCCCGACGAGCGCACCCGCGACATCGCCCGGGCCGCGCACCGACTGGCGCTCGAAGAGGGACTCGCGGCCGTCACCCTGCGCGCCGTCGCCGCGCGGGCCGGCGTCGCCCCCGCCCTCGTCGCCCACTACGTGCCGAGCATGGAGTCGCTCATCGCGAGCACCTTCTCGACCGTCGTCGGCGCCGAGATCGCCGAGGTCGAGGGTCTCGTCGCAACGCTCGACGGGCCGCGCGCGCAGCTCAGCGGCATCATCCGCACCGTGCTCGACGGTACCCGCGACGACGTCACGGTGGTCTGGGTCGAGGCCTGGGCCCTCGGCCGGCGCAACGAGAGCCTGGCCCGGGCGGTGCGCGAGCAGATGGACGCCTGGCAGTCGGTGCTGCAGGGCGTCATCGAGGCGGGCGTGCGCTCGGGCGACTTCGAGACGACGGACGCCTCGGGCGTCGCGTGGCAGCTCCTCGGCATGGTCGACGGGCTCAACGCCCAGGCACTCGTGCGCTGGGGCGACTCGGCGCACCGCGGCGAGCTGACCGCGCACGCGGTCGAGGGCATGCTCGGGCTCGCGCGCGGTGCGCTCGGGTCCCACGTTCCGGTCGTCGAGTAGGCGCGACTCGCCGGTCGAGCAGGCGCGCAGCGCCGTATCGAGACCACGGCCCCGCCTGTGCCGGTCCGCTTCGCTACTCGACCGACCGCCCGTCGAGCCGTGCCCGCGCGAGCTTCGGCGGTGCCATCACGAGCCACGCCTCCTCGACGAGTTCGGCGAGCCGCTCGTCGCCGATGCGGTCGAGCCGCGCGAGGATCGCGGGCCACCCGTCGAAGTGGGGAATGGTGAAGAACACATCGGGATCCTCGTCGATGAGCCCGAGCTTCTCGTGTTCATCCTCGACGCGGGCCCCCATGATCGGGCCGGGCTGCTCGTCGAGGCCGAGGTGCGCGAGGTCGGTCTTGCGCAGCGGCCGCTCCCACACGAACCCCTTGCCGTGCACGCGCCAGTGCGCCGAGCCCCAGCTCACCGCCTCGCTCGTGTCGGGCAGCGCGAGCGCGAGGCGCCGCAGCAGCTCCCAGTCGGCCATGGGCGTCACCCTACGCCGCGGGGTCGGCCGCGGCATCCCCCGGGCCCACTCGAGCCGCCTCGCTCGCCCGACCGATGTCGCACGCTGACGCTACCTTGGGAGCACGCCCGGCGAGAGGAGCACGATGTACCTGCTGAACGGCATCGTCGTGACGAGTGCGAGCGACCTCAAGAAGGCGAGCGACTGCGAGTTCGCCTTCCTGCGCGAGCTCGACGTGAAGCTCGGTCGCGACACGCTGTTCGCCCCGCTCGACGACCCGATGCTGCGCCGTGCCGGCGAGCTCGGCGACGCGCACGAACTGCGGGTGCTCGAGCGGTACCGCGCCGAGTTCGGGCCGGGCGTCGTCGAGATCGATCGACCCGACGTGCGCGACGCCGAGGCGGTGGCCGCGGCGACGAACGCCACGATCGCGGCGTTCGAGGCGGGTGCGCCGGTCGTGTTCCAGGCGACCTTCTCCGACGAGCCCGTGCCGGGGCAGGGGTTCATCGGCTTCGCCGACTTCATCGTGCGCCAGCCCGACGGCCGGTACCGGGTGCAGGACTCGAAGCTCGCCCGGCACGCGCGCGTCACCGCCCTGCTGCAGCTCGCCGCCTACGCCGAGCAGCTCACGCGGCTCGGCGTGCCGCTCGACGACACGGTCGAGCTGCTGCTCGGCGACGGTTCGGTGAGCGCGCACCGGCTCGACGACATCCTGCCCGTCTACCGCGAACGCATCGGACGCCTGCAGCGCATCGTCGCCGACCGCGTGGCCGACGCCGGCCCGGTCGCCTGGGGCGACCCGCTCTACACGCAAGACGGCCGGTGCCCCACCTGCGAGCTCGAAGTGCAGGCGAACCGCGACGTGCTCATGGTCGGCGGGCTGCGCGTCACCCAGCGCGAGCCCCTCGCCGCGGCCGGCATCACGACGATCGACGCCCTCGCGGCCTCCCACGATCCCGTGCCGCACGTGATGGAGGCGACGCTCGACAACCTCCGCGCCCAGGCCCGCCTGCAACTGCGGGCCGAGGTCGAGGCGACCGAGGCCGTCGCGTCGGGCGCGTGGCGCGAGGGCGACCCGCCGCTGCCGCCGCCCGTCGGCGTGCGCGATGCCCGCGCGATCGCGGCGATCCCCGAGCCGAGCCCGGGCGACCTCTTCTTCGACTTCGAGGGCGACCCGCTCTACACCGAGGGCGACGGCACGAAGTGGAACCTCGACTACCTCTGGGGCATGGTCGACAACTCCGAGACCTATACGGCGTTCTGGGCGCACTCGTTCGCCGAAGAGCGCGTCGCGCTCGAGCGCTTCCTCGAGTTCGTGAAGCTGCGTCGGCAGGTGCATCCCGACCTGCACATCTTCCACTACGCGAGCTACGAGCGCACCCACCTGACGTCGATCGCCGCCCGGCACGGCGTCGGCGAGGCCGAGGTCGACCAGCTGCTGGCCGACGGCGTGCTCGTCGACCTCTACCCGATCGTGAAGCGCGCGGTGCGCGTGGGCAGCCGCTCGTACTCGATCAAGAAGCTCGAGCCGTTGTACATGGGCTCCGAGCTCCGCGAGGCCGACGTGAAGTCCGGCGCCGACTCGATCACCGAGTACGTGCGCGCGGGCGAGCTGCAGGCGCTCGCACTGGCGATCGGCCCGGCATCGCCCGTCGAGGCTGCGGATGCCGCGGCCGAGGCAGCGCGCATCCTCGACGACCTCGCCGACTACAACCGGTACGACTGCGTGTCGACGCTGCGCCTGCGCGACTGGCTGCTCGCGGTCGGTGCGCGCGAGGGCGTCCGGCCGGTCGCGGCGTCGCTCCTGGCCGACCGCGCCGAGGGCAAGATCTACGAGGCCTCGCCGCTGGCGCTGCAGCTCAAGTCGCTCGTACGCGATCGCGAAGAGCGGGCCGTGCGGTCCGCGGCGAGGGCCGGCGGTGTCGCGACCGCGATCGGCACCGCGCGTCGCGACGCCGACACCGAGGCCCTCGCGCTCGCCTCGGCGGCGATCGACTACCACGCCCGCGAGGCGAAGAGCTTCTGGTGGTCGCACTACCTGCGCTGCGACCAGCCCATCGAGAGCTGGGAGGAGCACCGCGACGTGCTCGTCGTCGACCCGGCGCGCTCGCGCGCGATCGGCAACTGGTACGAGGAGCCCCGGTGGAACAGCGCGCGTCGCGAGCTGCTGCTCGACGGGCGGATCGCACCGGGTTCGCGGTTCAGCGTGGGCGGCGACGTCTTCCTGCTCTACGACTGGCCGGCACCGTTCCCGTCGCAGTCGACCCGGCCGGGCCAGCGCGCGTGGTCCAACGCGACCGTGGTCGAGGTGACCGATGCGGGCGTGCGCGTCGAGGAGCGCGGCCATCCCGGCATCACGTGGCGCGACCTGCCCCTCGCGATCGCCCCCGGGGCCCCGCCCCGCGCCGACGCGCTGCGCGACGCGATCGCCGAGTGGGCCGCCCCGATTCCCGGGCGCGCGCCCGAGCTGCCGCTCGACCCCGCGATGGACATCCTGCGGCGGCGTCCGCCGCGCGCGATCGGCGGCCTCGCGCCGCTCGACGCCGCGCACGACTACCAGTCCGCCGTCGTCGAGTCGGTGCGGCGCCTCGAACGCTCGTACCTCGCCGTGCAGGGCCCGCCCGGCACCGGCAAGACCTACCTCGCCGCCCATGTGATCGCCGCGCTCGTGCGCGACCACGGTTGGCGCATCGGCGTCGTCGCGCAGTCCCACTCGGTCGTCGAGAACGTGCTCGACTCGGTCGTGAACACCGCAGGGCTCGACGGCGACCTCGTCGCGAAGCACCTGAAAGACGCCGGCGAGGCCGACCGGCACGGGTTCACGGCACTCGCCCGTAAAGACGACGTGGCGGCCTTCGCCGCCGAGCGCCCCGGCGGGTACGTCATCGGCGGCACGGCATGGGACTTCTGCAACGTCCGACGCATTCCGCGAGCCTCGCTCGACCTCCTCGTCATCGACGAGGCGGGGCAGTTCTCACTCGCCTCGACGATCGCCGTCTCGGTGTCGGCGAAGCGGCTGCTGCTGCTCGGCGATCCGCAGCAGCTGCCGCAGGTGAGCCAGGCGCTGCATCCCGAGCCGGTCAACGCCTCGGCGCTCGGCTGGGTCGCCGACGGCCACGACGTGCTGCCGCCCGAGTACGGCTACTTCCTCGCCGAGAGCCGGCGCATGCACCCCGCCGTCGCGGCGCCGGTGTCACGGCTGTCGTACGAGGGCGAACTGCGCTCCCACCCGGTGGCGGCCGGTCGTGCGCTCGAAGGCGTCGCGCCCGGGGTCACGCCGATCCCCGTCGAGCACGAGGGCAACTCGACCTTCTCACCCGAAGAGGCCGACGCGGTCGTGCACCTCGTGCGCTCGCTCATCGGCCGCGACTGGACCGACGCGACCGACTCGCCGACCGGGCCCGCGATGTCGCCGCCGAGACCGCTCGACCAGCGCGACCTCATCGTCGTGACGCCCTACAACGCCCAGCTCGGCACGGTGCGCGAGGCGCTCGACGCGGCCGGGTTCGCCGACGTCCCCGTCGGCACGGTCGACAAGTTCCAAGGCCAGGAGGCGGTGGTCGCGATCGTCTCGCTCGCGGCATCCTCGGCGGCGAGCGCGCCCCGCGGACTCGAGTTCCTGCTGCTGAAGAACCGGCTGAACGTCGCGATCTCGCGAGCCAAGTGGGCGGCGTATCTCGTGTACTCCCCCGGGCTGCTCGACGGGCTGCCGCACCGGGCCGAGGGCGTCGCGCAGCTCAGCGCCTTCATGCGGCTCGTCGACGCACGCGGTTCCCGCGCGGCGCCCCTCGAGCCGCGAGTGGCCGAGCCGAGCGTCGTGAGCTGAGCAGCGCTCCGCGCGGAACGGTCTCTGCGCCGCTCAGTTCCCGAAGTCGAGGCGGGTGCCGCCCAGGCGCTCGGCTCGCAGCCGGATGACGACCCGGCCCTCCGCGACCGCCTCGTCGAAGAAGTCGCTGGGGTCCGCGGGGCGAGCGGCCTCCGGCACGAGCGCGAGCAGCTCCCGCCCGACCGCGTCACCGGGCTCGACGGTCGGCGCCGACACTTCGGCGAGTCCCTCGACCGCGGCGTACGACCAATGGTCGTCGGCCGAGACGTGCAGCGTCGCCCTCGGGTTGCGCCTGAGATGCGTCGCCTTGAGCCGGGTGCTCGTCGTTGAGAAGCGCGCGACGCCGGCCGAGGCATCCCAGCCGTAGAGCATCGTCGTCAGGTGCGGCTGCCCGTCGCGCTTCAGCGTGGCGAGCACGCCGAAGTTCTGGGCGGCGAGCAGGTCGGAGGCTTCGGCCTCGGTGAGCGGCACGGGTCCGGCGTTCTTCGTCATGTCAGGGCGAACCCGGTTCGGCGTCGCGGCATTCCGTCGATGACGGCCGAAGACGCGGAACATCCGTCGAGCGGGCCGCACGCCGCGCTCGGGAATATCGCAGAGGGTTCCTGCGTAGGGTATGCACGTGACTTCCTCTGCAGCGCACCCCGACCGCATCACCATGTACGGCGCCGCCTGGTGCGGCGACTGCCGCCGTTCGAAGCGACTGCTCGACGCCCGCGGCGTCGACTACGAGTACGTCGACCTCGAGGTGAACGTCGAGGCCGCCGACATCGCGAAGTCGATCTCGGGCCGCACGAACATCCCCGTGGTCGTCTTCCCCGACGGCACGCACTTCACCGAGCCCACCGACGCCGAGCTCGGCGCGAAGCTCGACGAGGAACTCGCCGCGTAACTCGCTGCGGGGCGACACCCGAGCCGGGATCGCCGTGAGCAACGCGTGAGTTCCCGCGTGCACGCCGTTCGGGTCGCGTAACAATCGCGCACGTCCGGCCGACCCGGCGTACAACGGAGACATGCCTTCGACCTCGCGGTGCCACGCATGACGCTCACGCGCCTGCTGCCGACGCTGCGGCGCTCGATCCCCGATCCGATCGCGCCCGAGCACTGGCCCGCGGGCACCCGCGTCACGACGACCGATGTCATCGTCGGCGGGTTCTCGATGCTCCGCCTCGCCGAACGCGACGGCACCCCGTTCGCGCACCTGGATCCCGCCCCGGCGCGCACCGGAGGCGTCGGTCGCACGCGGCACCTCGGCGTCGTGCTCGCCGCCGTGCGCGCGATCTCGACCGTCGGCGGCCGCCGTGAGGCTGAGCTCGACGCCGGATTCGGACCCCATCGCCCCGACTGGGCGGAGGCCCGCCTCCTCGGTCGCGCGTCGACCGCGCGCGTGGCGCCCGTCTCGGTCCGCTTCGCGGCGGGTGGACGCCTCGCGCTCGCGCCGCTCGAACTGCCCGGCGACCTCGCGGTCGGCGACCTCATCGCCGTGCCGATCGAGGCGCACGGCATCACGATCAGCGTCGCAGGCGCCGACGTCCGGACACGACCGCTGAAGCCCGCACTCAACGCCTGACCGCGGCGCCGCCCGCAGAATTCAGGACGAGCGCGATCTCACGCTCGCGTACGCACCCGTGACCCGGCTCGTCCTGAACTACGCGGGGCCCGCTCAGCGCAGCGCCGGCACGACCTCAGCGGCGAACAGCTCGAGCCCCGAGCGGTCGTACGCCGCCTCGGGCGCGTAGAGGATCGCGTAGTCGAGCCCCACCGCACGGCGCTGCTCGAGCTTCGCGACGATCTCGTCGGGCGTGCCGACGAGCGCGCCGGGCGCGGTGACGTAGTAGCTCTCGACGGCCTTCGCGGCACCGTCGGCGCCCAGGTGCGGAACGAGCCGCTCCTCGATGCGGGCGAGGCGGGCCGCGACATCCGCCGTCGACGAGCCGACCACGGTGTTGAAGTTCATCGAGCGGGTGATCGCCGAGGCATCCCGCCCGATCGCCTCGCAATGGCCGCGCAGCACGTCGTCCTTGTGCGCGAACTCCTCGAGCGAACCCGTGAAGTTCGTGTAGTCGGCGTACGTCGCCGCGATCTTGAGCGTCACCTGCTCGCCGCCGCCGGCCACCCAGATCGGGATGCCGCCGGCCTGCAGCGGCCTCGGCTGCGCGATCGCTCCGTCGACCTGGTAGTACCGGCCGTCGAGGGTCGCCTGCCCGGTCGTCCACGCCTGGCGCATGATCTCGACGCCCTCGCGCAGGCGCCCGAGCCGCTCGGGCACGGGTGGGAAGCCGTAACCGTATGCGCGCCACTCGTGCTCGTACCAGCCGCCGCCGATGCCCATCTCGACGCGGCCGCCCGAGATCAGGTCGGTCGTCGCCGCGACCTTCGCGAGGTAGGCGGGGTTGCGGTAGCTCATGCACGTGCACATCTGGCCCAGGCGCACGCGGGAGGTCGACGCGGCGAACGCGGCCATGAGGCTCCACGCCTCGTGCGTGGCCTCGGTCGGCGACGGCTCGGGCGTCGTGTGGAAGTGGTCATAGACCCAGATCGACTCGAACGGCGAGTCGGCGCGGTCGGCGAAGGACGCCACGTCGCTCATCACCGCCCAGTGCTCGGCGGGGTCGATGCCCACGAGGTCGAAGCGCCATCCCTGAGGTACGAACATTCCGAATCGCATTCCGTCAGCCTATGAGCATCCGGGGGCGAGCCCGTTCCGGGATTCAGCGTCAGCACTGAGGCCGCGGTCCGGGTCGAGGCGTACCGTCGGCCCAATGAACGGTCAGCTCCACTGCGATTACTCCGCCTCCGACTTCGATGCCACGGTCGTCGAGACCTGCGACGCGCGCCTCATCCGCGTGACCGGCCACGGGCTCGCCCCGAGCCACGGCTGGCACCTCGAACTCGTCGCCGCCAACCCGGGCGTCGTCGCCCACCCCGAGAGCCTGTGGCTCGAACTCCGCGAGACCGCACCGGGCGAACCGCGCCCGCGAGTGCTCACCGAGGTGCCCGTCGAGGCCATCATCGAGGACCTCCACGCCAAGGAGATCATCATCCGGTTCCGCTGGCGCGAGGGCTTCCGGCTCGCGCTGCGCGAACGCGTTCCCGCGTTCCGCTGAGCCGGCGCCCCTGCGGCGCGCGACCACGACACGACGGATGCCTCGGGGCCGGCCCCGAGG
>NZ_JBSHHD010000032.1:0-48170 GCF_053618155.1 Agromyces sp. NPDC055658
AGGTGCTGCACGGCGGGGTCGGGGTGGTGGCCCCGGTGCGCGTTGCTCACGTCCGCCGGCCCGCTCGCCGAGGTCCACCGCACCCGCTGCGCCGACCTCCGACCTGTCGGGTCGCCGCCGCCCGCGCTGGGGGGCTTCGGGCGGCGGCGGCCGTTCCGTCGGGCGCTACTCGGTGCGCCGCTCCCCCGGCCGGCGGCGACGGACGATCGTCACCGCGACCAGCAGCGCGCCGGTCAGCAGCAGCCCGGCAGCTCCCCACAGGAAGGGGCTCCCTGCGAACCCGGTCGACGCGATGCCCGGGGTCGGGTTCGGGGTCGGCGACGGGTCCGTCACGACGGTGACCGTGACGGTCGAGTCGTCGCACAGCACGGGAAGCTCGGGATCGACCGCCGAGGTCGGGGCGACACCGTCTCCGCCCGTCGCGTCGTCCTCGGCCTCCGGTTCGACCGGTGCATCGTCGGGGTCGTTCCAGCAGACCTCGCCGGTGTTGTCGACGCGACCGACGCTCGACTCGGGATCGAGCACCACGGAGAGCACGACGTCCGGGGCATCCGGCTCGGTTCCTCCGATCATGCCGGTGAGCACGCAGTGCAGCGTGCCGCCGTAGCCGTCGGCATCCGCGTCGTTCACCGCGCAGTCGTCCCAGCGCGGGAACGCGGGCGCCTCGTCGGTCGTGATGGCCGTGACCTTCAGGTCGGACGGGATCTCGTCGAAGAGCTCCATGTTCTCGATCGCGCCGAGGCCCGAGTTGGTCACCGAGAGGGTGTAGTCGAACGCGCCGCCCGGCTTCACCTCGTCGACGCTCGCCGTCTTCACGATCTCGACCGACGGATCGCGCACGACCTCGCACGCGGGCGTCGCCTGCGGGTAGACCGCGAGGATCGACTCGCTCGGGTTGACCGAGAAGGTGATCGTCATCGGGTTCACCTGGTCCGCGAACGCGTAGCTCTCGAGCTTCGAGTCCTTGACCATGTTCTCCCACGCGGCGACGATGCCGTTCTCGCCGACGACGTCGCCCTCCTCCACGAGGCGCCACCCGGGCCACCCGATCGAGATGCCGTCGTCGTCCACGACGCCGTACGGCCAGAGCAGGCGCCCCGCGCGCTCGCTCCACGGGATCTCGGTGACGATCGGCTCGGCGTCGGGGTAGACGCTCGGCTCGGGTGTCCAGGTCACCGTGATCGGACCTGGCTCGACGTCGTCGGAGATCGCGACGTCGTAATAGAGGTACGGCACGTCGTTGACGCAGCGGGTGTACGCCGCCGAGTCGATCGCCTTGGTCGGCACGTCGACGTCGTCGCAGTCGTTCTCGGGCACCATGTCGGGGATGACCCCGTCCTCGGCCACGGGCATGACCCGGGCGAGCTCGGGCTCCTGCCCTGCGACGATCGCCACGCACGCCTCGTTGTGGATGTCTCCGAGGTCGACGGTCGGCAGCTCGGGTGCCGGGTCGTCGGGTCCGACCGGCGGAACCGGCGGCAGCGGCGCGGGCACGGCCACCTGCACCGGGATGGTGATCGTCGTCACCGCACCGGCCGGGTACGTCCCCGTATAGGTCGCCGCGAACGCGTTCTCGGTGACGCCCGAGGTCTGCGCCCACGTTCCCGGCTGCGCCGGCGAATCGGCGGCTTCGAAGGTCGCCGCTCCGGTGACGATCAGGTCGTCGGGCAGCACGTCGCCGACCTCGAGCCCCTGCGCGTCGAGGGTGCCGTGGTTCGTCACGGTCAGGGAGTACTCGAAGGCGTCGCCGGCCTGGACGGCCGTCGTCCCCTCGGGCAGCAGGACGTCCTTCCCGATGCCGACGTCGAGCGAGTCGGCGACGTTGTTCAGGGTGCACGCCGTGGTGCCGCCGGTCGCCACCAGCGCGTGCGTGACCGCGGCGTCGCCGCAGAGCCAGGCCTCTGGGTGGTAATAGGCGGCGAAGGGGTTGCCCGCATGCGTGGCGGCCAGCTGCTCGGCGAGCAGGTACGAACCGGTCGGCACGACGAGCTCGACGCCGCCGCCGTTCAGGAACTGCGCGAGGAGCGATCCGGAGTCGCCGCTGAGGTTCCAGTCGGCGGCGACGAGCAGCTCGGAGGGATCGATCCCGAGGTCGAGGAGCGCCGAGTTGTCGACGGTCTTCGACAGCTTCAGCTTGCCGACCGGAATCTCCGTGCAGCCTTCGAGCTCGGTAACGAGCATGCCGTTCCGCAGCTCGGCGGTGTTCAGGAACCCGCCGCCGGTCTCGCTCGCCTCGCACGTCGCGAGGTCGATCGAGGTGATCGACGCGACGTTCGCGCGCACCGTGACGGTCCACACGTGCGTGTCGCCCGCGGTGATCGGCTGCGCGGTCGCGAGGGTCGTGGCGTCCTGCCCGTTCCACCCCGCCACCTCATCGCCGTCGGGATCCTCGGCGGTCGCCGACTCGATGGTCACGCCGTCGGGGAAGGCGAGCGCGTCGTCGAGGTCGTAGACGAGATCGTGATCGCCGACCGTGCCGACGGTGATGTCGTAGGTCACCTCCCAGTCGCCGAGTCCGAGGCTCGTCGCCGGGTGCGCGACCTTCGTCGCCGTGGTGCGGCCGGGCTCGTCGCAGGCGTCGGCACCCGACGGCACCCCGGCCACGGTGAGCACGGCGGTGTTCGCGAAGCCGCCCTGCTCGCCCGGCACGCAGCTCGTCGATCCCTCGACCTCCTCGGTCGCCGGGTCGTCCCACACCGCATCGGCGGCGACGGTCGCCTGCACGGTCACGACGTACTCGTGGCTCCCCGCCGAGGCGGGCAGGACCACGTCGTTCGCGAGCTCCTCGACGGGCTCGCCGGCCGGGTCCTCCCATTCGCCCTCGGCACCGTCCGGTCCGGTCCACACGGCCTCATCGATGTCGATGCCATCGCCGAACCCGGCGAGCGAGTCGACCAGGTCGTACGTGACGGCCGACACGTGGCTCTCGTTGAACACCGTGACCCGGTACTCGATGCTCCAGGTGCCGTCGTCGAGTTGTTCGACGCCGATGACCTGCTTGTCGAGGGAGTACTCCGCGGGCTGCGCCGTGTTCACGATCGTGCAGGTGACGTCGTCGCCCGGTTCGAGGTTCACGGTGTCGTCGTCGAGGACGCCCGGCGCGTCGCAGCTCCATGCGCCGGCGTCGAACTCGTCGACGCCGTCGAAGTCGCTCGCGAGCTCGCCCAGCACGTAGTCGACGTTCGCCTCGACCTCACCGGTGGCGGTGCCCGCGCCGGCGACGATCGCGGACTCGCCCTCCTCGGTGGCGGAGACCGTCCACAGCGTCGGCGGGAACTCCGCCTCGACCGAATCGGGCGCTACGTCCTTCACGAGCGTGAGGGTGGGTGCGATGTCGGTGTTCTCGATCACGCAGTCGACGGTGGCGCCGAGCTCGTCGACGGTCAGCTGCGCCGTCGCCGCGCCGTCGTCGGAGACGAGCGTGAACGCGTCATCGCCCTGCTCCGAGCTGCAGCTCCACGTGGCAGAGACCTCGTAGTCGACGCCGTCCTCCCAGGCGGGCGACACCTCGCCGAGCGTGTACGCGACGTCGAGGTCGACCGCCCCGCTCGCCGTGGCCGGGCCGCCGAATCCGTCGTCCGGGCCGGTCGCCGAGACCGTCCAGTCGGACGCGACCGCGTCGCCGCCGTGGGCGTTCATCACGTGCTTCTCGAGGTTCACCGTCTGCACGCACTCGACTTCGTTCGTGACGAGGAACGTCGACACCGAGGCATCCAGCCGGTGTTCGCCCGTGCCGTTCGAGACCGCGTCGACGATCTCGCACCCGATCGGGACGACCACGTCGGTCTCGCCGATCGCGACCTCGTCGCCGATCGCATACGGACCGCTCTCGGCACCCCAGTCGACGTCGGAGCCGTCGAGCCGACCCTGAGCGCCGAACCCTGCGGGCAGGTCGTCGCCGTCCCAGGCGATCGGATCGCCGCCGTCGATGACCCAGGTCTTGTCGACGATGACGACGACGGGAACGTCGACGCAGCCGTCATCGCTCCACTCGCCGCCCGAGGTGACGACCGCCCGGTTGAGGAGGCCCTGGCCGTCGTCGCCGCCGCAGCGGAGCGCCGGACCCTCGGCGTCGGCGTCGACCGTGAACGAGACGGTCACCGTGTAGGTGTGCATCGCTCCCCCGGCGAGCGCCTGGTCCAGGGCGATCACGTCGGTGGCCGGGTCGGCTCCGTTCCAGTCGGGGTCGACCGTGACGTCGGTGCTCTCGACCGAGCGGTCGGTGATCGTGACGCCGCCGGCGAGGTCGGGGGTGTCGGCGAGATCGTAGACGAGCCCCTGCGTAGCGCTCGAGTTCGTCACCGTGAGCTCGTACGACACCTCCCAGTGGTCTCCCGACTTCACGGCCTCGCTGCCGATCGGGGTCTTCGCGATCACCGGCCGGGCCGGCACGGCGCAGCCGTCGTCCGACTGCGGCACGCCGCCCGACGTGAGCGTCGCCCGGTTGAGGAAGCCGACGTTCGGCGACTCCTCGGTCGGCGCGCAGGTCGTGGTCGTCGGGTCGGCGAACGCCGCCTCGTCCGCCTTCGCCGTGACCGTCACCGTGTAGGTGTGGGTGGCCCCCTCGGCGATCGGCTTCGGCGTCGGGCCGACGATCGTCGCGGTGTCGCCGGTCTGCGGGTCGGCGCCCCAGGTGCCGTCGTCGCCCCCGCCCGACCACGTGGCCGACTCGATGTCGATCGCGCCGCCGACGTGCAGCGTGTCGTCGAGCGTGTAGGTCGACACGTAGTCGGGGTTGCCGGTCACCGTGATCTCGTAGACCGCGGTCCACGTGCCGTCTCCGGCCTGCGTCACCGTCGGGTCCGACTTCGCGATCGTCGGGCGACCGCCCTCCCGCACGGGCGTGCAGTCCCAGTCGGAGTCGGTGATCGCCCCGCTCGTGACCGTCGCCGTGTTCAGGAAGCCCCTGCCCGGTGTGCCGTTCTCGGTGCACTGCCGGTCGTCGGCCGTCACCGCGCCGGCCGGCGCGTCGACGTTGAACACGAGGGTGTAGACCGCCAGGTCGCCGCCGAGGATCGGGGCGTCCGTCGCGAGGGTGATCGCACCGCCCGCGTACGGCTGTGCGGGACCGCCGTTGATGCTCACGGTGTTGAAGGCGACGCCGCCCGGGTAGGCGGGCGCGTCGGCCAGCGAGTAGTGGGCGGGCTTGGCGCCCGGGGCCGAATTGTCGACCGTGACGGTGTAGCTCACGTTCCACGAGGCATCCGGCTGCTGCGCCGCCGTCGCCCCCGTCTTCTCGACCGTCGGCGCGCTCGGCGCGTCGCAGGCGGTGTCGGTGAGGATCGCCCCACCGGCGGTCAGCGTCGCGAGGTTGTTGAACCCGCCGTTCGCGCCATCCTGCGGGCAGAGCGCCTGCGCGTCCGTCAGCGCGGGCCCGTCGAGCGCGATGCCCGTCACGGTGATCCGGTACGTGTGCTTCGGATCGGGGTCGCCCGCCGCGAGGTAGACGTCGCTCGCGATCGCGCCCGATCCGGCCCACGCGCTCGGGAACGGAGAGCCGTCCTTCGTGATGGCGTAGGAGGCCGCCGAGAGGTCGACGCCCGCGCCGAACCTCAGCGCGTCGGCGAGCGAGTAGGTGCCGCCGGCCGCGCCGGTGTTCGTCACGACCAGGTCGTAGGCGATGCTCCAGAGGCCGTCGGAGTGCTGGGCCACCGAGCCGGCGGCGACCTGCTTGTCGATCGCCATGGTCGGCGGCGTGAGGGTCACGCACCCCGTGGCACCGTCGGTCTGGTTGCCGGACTCGAGCGTGGCGGTGTTGTCGAGGCCGCCGTCGCCCGGGCAGCGGAAGCCCGCCTGGTCGGCGCCGATCTCCACGACGACCTGCACCTCGTAGACGTGCTCGTCGAGGCCGGCCGTGCCCGGCAGCGTCACGTCGTCGGCGAGCAGGGTGTTCGGCGCGAAGCCCGTCCACGAGGCCACGGTCGGCACGGGCTGTGCGACCACCGTCGCGGGACCCGTCGGGACCGCGCCGGCCGGCAGGTCGAGCTCGTCGACGAGGTCGTAGACGACGCTCGTCGTGGCCGACGGGTTCGTGACGGTGATGGTGTACGGCAGGGTCCACGTCCCGTCGCCGTTGTCGACCGCCGTGCCGCCGGTCTTGGCGATCGTCGGCTTCACCGGCAGGGCGCAGTCGGATGCCTCGTACGGGGTCTGTCCGACGTACATCGTCGCCGTGTTGAGGAAGCCGACGGTGCCCGGCTCGAGCTCATCGCACGCCGGAGCGGTCGTGCCGTCGAAGTCGGCGCCGTCGTCGACGGTCGCGTTGACGGTCACCCGCCAGGTGTGCGAGGTGCCCGCGGCGAGCGCGGGCTCGCCGTCGAACGGCTGGATCTGGTCGAACGCGACCGTCCACGGCTGGCTCGACCCGGCCGGCAGCGGCAGCACGCGCTGGTAGCTGGCACTGTTCACCGTGACGTCGGAGCCGAAGTGCAGCTCGTCGGAGAGGATGTAGCCGAGCGGCTGGAAGGCGCTCGGGTTCGTCACCACGACGTCGTAGGTGACGGTCCAGCTGCCGTCGGCGTTCGGCACGGGCACCGCCGCCGTCTTCGTGATCGACGGGGTGATCGGCTTCAGCGTGTTCGTGACCGTGCACGACACCTCGTCGCCGGCGCCGAGGGCGGGCACGGCCGCACCGGGAACGCCCGGCCCGTCGTTCAGCGAACAGCTCCAGACGCCGGCGGCGAACTGGTCGGCGTCCGCGAGGTCGGTGGTCTCGGCGAGTTCGAACGCGACGCCCGCCGGCACGGTGACCGGGCCACCCGTGCCACCCGGGCCCTGGGCCACGACCTGGTGGTCGTCGGAACGGCTCGCGCTGAGCGTCCAGCCGTCCGCGGGCGCGACATCACCGGTCACGATCTTCGTGAGTTCGAGCGTCGGGGCGATCGGGTCGTTGTGCACGACGCACGTGCCCTGCCCGAGGGCCGCCACCGTGATCTCGTTCGTCTCGACGAACTGGCCGTTCGGCGTCGTGCGGCACATGATCGACGTCTGCTCCCAGCCGTCGGGGCCGCCGGTCTCGGAGATCGTGTAGGTCTGGCCGGGGCGCACGAAGACCGTGTCGCCCGAGGTCGCCTCGACGGGGTCCAGGCCGGCGGGCGCCGGCGCCTCGGGCGTCGCGACCAGGGTCCAGTCGGCGGGGTCGGCGTCGATGTCGAGATCGTTGACGACGTTCTTGACGAGCGTCAGCGACGCCGTCTGGTTGACCGCGGTGCACCTGACCCGGAAGCCGAGGGGCACGGTGACGCCGCCGTTGATCCCGTCGGCGAACCCGGGGATCGTGGTTCCCTCCTCGTCGACCTGCACGCAGTTCCAGCTGCCGGTCGCGGGCGGGGTCGGGATGCCGCCCGGAAGGATCGTCTGGACGTACCGCGGATCGCCGTCCTCGGTAAGGGGATAGCGCACCGCCGGGGTGACCGGTGCGGTCGCACCGCTCGTGCCGTTCGGGCCGGCGAGCGCGCCGACGGGGGCGACGGCGTCGAGCGTCCAGTCGGCCGGCTGCGCGTCGCCGTTCGCGACGCTCTTCACGAGCGTGAGCTCCGCGGTGCAGGTGACGACGTTCGTGAGCGTGAACGTGTTGCCGCCGGATTCGAGGGTCGGCGAGAACGGCAGCGTCTCGTCGACGACCTCACCGTTCGCGAGCGTGACCGTGCTCTTCGTCACGCGGCACAGGTCGCGGTCGCCGACGCCGGTCGTCTCGGAGATCGCGACTTCGTCGCCCGCGGTGTATCCCGTCTGCACGACCCCGAACGGCTTGTTCGCGCCGTCGAGCTTCAGCTGCGCGGTGAGTCCGGCGGGCTGGTTGCCGTTGGTGACGGTCTGCCCGTTCACGATCCACGTCTTGTCGATCCGGACGTCGGCCTGCGGCTCGGGCGGGCGGTTCCAGACCGTGCAGGTGACGGCGACGGTCGGGCCGACGTCGATCGTGAAGCCGACCGCACCGTCGTTCACGACGGCGACCGGGTCACCCGACTCGACCTCGGTGCAGACCGCGTTCTTGCCGCCGGTCGTGACGAGCGAGTAGCCGGACTGCTGCGACTCGGTGACGGTCACCGACCCCGCCGACGACGCGTTGTCGAACTCGAGCGGGAAGTTGACCGCGCCGGTGCCGTCCTGCGTCGTGCCGCTCTGCGTCGCGGGCGTGATCTCGGGGTCGTTCGAGTCGACCGCGAACTCCCAGCCCGCTGTCGGGATCGCACCGGTCTTCTGCTCACCGGTCGTTCCCTCGTCGACCACCTGCTTGACGACGGAGACCGACCCTTCGCAGTCGCCGAGCGCGAGCTCGCGCAGGGTCTCGCCTGCCGCCTCGTAGTTCTCGGTCTGGAAGTAGTCGGAGCCCGCATCGGGGCCGGAGATCGCGACGAGGTTGTCGGGCGAGCCGTCGATGCCGTCGCCGACGCCGACCGCGACCATGCGGATACCGAGCGCCTTCACCGCGTTCGCGGAGAACACGCCGTTCTCGACCTCGCGGAAACGCGTGCGGTTGCCCGGCCCCTCGTCGTTCGAGTACACCGTCGGGTTGCCGTCGGTGAGGATGACGGCGAGGTCGTAGTCGATGCCGCTCGCGGCGACCTGGCTGATGCCGCGATCCCAGTTCGTCGCCTCGGTCGGGGTGCCGAAGTCGTCGATGTGCTCCTTGACGGTCTCGGCGCCGGCGGCCGTCGAGACGGGGGTCATCGACAGGTTCGATCCGGCCGAGGCCGGTGCGACGTTGTTGAACGTGTAGATGCCGATCTGCGAGGGGGTGCCGGTGAGCGCGTCCACGAAGTCCTTCGCGGCGTTCTTCAGCTGCGTCTCGTACGGTGCCACCGAGCCCGACAGGTCGATGACGAGGGCGACGTCGATGCCGCACTGCTGCGGAGCCACCGGGTTGACGCGGGAGTTCTGCCAGATGCCGCCCGACGCCTGGTTGTTGTCGTTGCCCGAGGCGATCATGAAATCGGCGCTCGAGGCGAGGTCGTCACCGCTGCCGACGGCGGGTGTGCGGAAGCGGTACGCCTGCGAGCCGGGCGTCGAACCGATGGCGAGCGTGTCGTTCGAGAACCAGCCGGCCGGAACGTCGTCCGGCGCGACGCGCTGCACGACCCAGTAGCGGCTGCCGTCGGGGGTCGGCACGGTGAAGGTGCAGACGCCCGAGGCGTTCGACGTGCAGGTCGACCACGGCTGGCCGATGAGCGCACCGGGGGTGCCTGCGCTGTCGGCCCGCAGTTCGAGCTGCACGCCGGCGAGTCCGGAGACGCTCGCGGGGCCGGTGCGGTCGCCGCCGACGCGGACCGCGATGGTGGCGGGCTCGACGAGCGTGAACGTGAACGTGCAGTCGGCCCAGCGGCCGTTGGAGTTGGGGAAGGTCACCGTGCGGTCATCGGCGTCGAAGCTCGGATCGGCACCCTGCTGGCTGCTGACGTCGCAGTCGAACCCGGTGAGCGAGTACCCGGCGGCGCCGCCGTCGGCGTACAGCGTGTACGTCGAGTTGCGCGGTACCGGGCGCTCCTCGTCGTCGTCGAAGTCGTAGTTGTCCTGCGCGGCGTTCGCGCGGATCGCGTGCAGCGTCCAGGCGTCCGCCGTCGCGGACCCGCCGACGACCTCGATGCGCATCGTCAGGTCCGAGCAGTTGCTCGTGCAGTCGGCCGTGTCCGCAGGGAACGCCGCGAGCGGCGCGATCGCGGCCGCCTGCTGCTGCCGGTCCGCCGGCGGGTCGGTGCCCGATGTCGCCTTCGGCTCGGAGCTCGGCGGGTCGCTCGCCTCGGGCGCCTCGACGTCGGGCGTCTCCGTGGCGGCGGGCGGCTCGTCACCGGACTGGGGCTCGGCCGGCGGCTGCTCGGTCGTCGGCTCGTCGGCGGGCGCCTCGCTCGGCGTCGCGGCCGAATCCGAGCCCGTCTCCCGGGCGTCCGCCCCCTCGCCTGAGCCGTCCCCCGCGCTCGGCTCCGATTCGGATGCGTCCGCCGCGAGCTGCTCGGGCGTCTGCGACGACGCCGTCGACGAGGCGTCCGACGCGTCGACGCCGCCGGCCGCGGCGAACGCCATCGTCGGCAGGCCGATCGCGAGCATGGCGCCCGCGGTGATCGCCGCGATCGTCGCGCGGACCGATCGGGACCGGCGCTCGGCGCGGCGGCGGCGCGCACGACGGCCGTCGGGATTCGAGGCTGAGCGGAACGGGTCGAACAAGCTGTCCATGGTCGTCGAACCTTCTGATCGGGTATGCCGCGGCATTCGGAGGTCGCGCAGTTGCGCTGAGTCAATCAGAGAATTCGGGGGACACAACAGGGTACAGCTGGCACCAAAACGGGGGACAGAACAGGTTTCGAATACGCGCTGATCAGGACTTACGAAATTCTTGTCACCCGAAAGCGGGGTACTCGAATTCTACTGATCGGGGGACAAGACAACCGGGGGCCGGGCCTACTGGCCCGACCCCCGGAAGGTGAGTGCGGAGCTATGCCTGCGGTGCCCCGTGCTGCTTGCGCCGACGGATCACCACGCCCGCGGCGACCAGCATGCCGCCCAGGATGACGAGCCCGGCAGCGCCCCAGATGAACGGCTGACCGGCGAAGCCGGTCTCGGCGATCGCGGGCTTGGGCTGCGGGATCGTCACCGTCACCGAGTCGTCGTCGCAGACCACGGCCGGGTCCTCGGACGTGTCGTCGGCGTTCTGCCAGCAGACCTCGCCGATGTTCTCGACCTCGGTCGACGTCGTGTCGGGATCGACGTGCACGTCGAGCACGATGTCCGGCGCCTCCGGGTAGTCGGGCCCGAGCACCCCGAGCAGGTCGCAGTGCAGCAGGCCGCCGTAGCCGTCGCTGTCCTGACCCGTGACCTCGCAGTCCTCCCAGCGCGGGAAGGTCGGCGAGCCGGCGGTCGTGATGTCGTCGACCCGCAGCTCCGACGGGATCTCGTCGAAGATCTCCACCGGGTCGGCCGCGCCGGTGCCGGTCGCGCTGACGGAGAGCGTGTACTCGAAGTCGGTGCCCGGCTTCGCCTGGGTGACGCTCGCCTCCTTCACGATGCTCACCTCGGGCTCACGGTCGATCGCGCACGTCGGGAGCGCCTGCGGGTAGACCGCGAGGACCGACTGCGACGGGTTGATCGAGAACGTGATCGTCGCGGGGTTCTCCATGTCGCGCCACGGGTACGTCGGCACGGTCTCGTCGAGGATCAGGTCGCCGAACCTCGTGCCCGGGGTGGGCGGGTTCGTGAGGTCCTCCTCGGTGATCGGACGCCAGCCCGGGAACTCGTACGGGACGCCGTTCTCGTCGACCGCGGCCCCCGGCCAGAGCAGCTTGCCGTCGCGCTCGTCCCACGGGACGGTCTGCGTCTTCGTGAGCGTGCCGTCGGCACTCGTCCAGGTCACCGTGATGTCGCCCGGCTCGACGCCGTCGGACACCTCGATGTCGAAGTAGAGCCACGGCACATCGGCGACGCAGCGCACGTACGCGCCGGCGTCGATCGCCTTCTTCGGCACCTCGACCGAGTCGCAGTTGTTGCGCTCGATGAGGTCGGGCAAGACGCCCTCGCCGGCGGTGATCGCCACGCACGCCTCGTTCGGCACGTCGTCGAGGTCGACCGGCTCGACGGTCGGGGCGGGGTCGTCCGGCCCGACGGCGTCGGGCGTCTCGACGGGCGCCGCGGGCAGCGTCACCGGGATCGTGATCGTGATCACGTCGCCCGGCGCGAACGGCCCGTCACCGTGGGCGGCGAACTCGTTGTCGCCCGCCGTGCCCGTCTCCGCCCAGGTGCCCGGGCCCTCGAACGTCGGCGCACCGGCGACCACGAGCTCGGGGTCGATCACGTCGGTGACGTCGAGCCCCTCGACCGGAATGCTCGAGTGGTTCGTCACCGTCAGCACGAAGTCGAAGGTGTCGCCCTGCTCGATGTACCCGTCGGGATCGTCGCCGAGGTCGTACGCCTTCTCGATGCCGACGTCGACGAGCTCGGCCTTGTTGGTGATGTCGCAGCTCGTGAGCTTGCCCACCTCGACCGTGGCGAGCGCGCCTTCGACGGGATCGCCGTCGCCGATCGTGCAGCTCCACAGCTTCGCGAAGAAGTACTTCAGCAGCGGGTGCGCGGATGCCTCGGCGGTCACCTGCTCGGTGAGCCCGTAGTCGCCCGTGGGAACCGTGAACACGGTGCCCGCCTGGCCGAGCACCTGCAGCGTGTGGGCGCTGCCTGCGGCCTTGAGCCACCAGTCCTTCGCAGCCAGGAGCAGCTGGCCGTCGCCGAGCCCGAGGTCGCTGAGGTCGATGCCCTCGAACGCGCTCAGGTCGACGTGCTTGGCCAGCGTGATCTGACCGACCGGGATGTTGGCGCAGTCATCGACGTCGGTGACGATCGTGCCGTTGTCGAGCGTCGCGGCGTTGAAGAAGCCCTTGCCGCTCGTCGACTCGACGCACGTCGCCTCATCGATGTCCGTGATCTCGTCGACGTCGGCCACCACGGTGATCTCGTAAGTGTGCACGGCCGACTTCTCGATCGGGGCGTCGTCGGCGAGCGCGGTCACGGTGTCGCCGTTCCAGTCGGCGACGTCGACGGAGCCCGTGTCGGGCGCGTCGGTCGTCGCCGTGGCCGAGACGATCTCGACACCGGCGGGGAAGCCGAGGTCGTCGTTCAGGTCGTAGTACTGGTCGCGGACGTCACTGAGGTTCGTGACGACCACTTCGTACCGGACCGTCCAGTCGCCGGTGACGGCGTCGCGCGACGGGTTCGGGCTCTCCTCGGTGCTCTCGACGAGCGTCTTGGTGACGGTCGTGCGGCCGGGAACGTCGCAGTCGGTGGCCTCCTGCGGCTCGCCGTGGCCGACGGTGAGCCAGGCGGTGTTGCGGAATCCGCCGTTGTCGCCCTCCTGGCACTGGTCCTGACCGGTCTCGTAGACCTCGGCCGGCACCGTCGCATTGATCGTGATCACGTAGGTGTCGGTCTGCGATGCGGGCACCGAGGTGTCGTCGGCGAGCACGAAGCTCGGCGGGTCGCCGATCGGGTTCCACGTCGCGGCCGAGCTGTCGGCCGGGCCGGATGCCTCGGCGTCGTTGATCACGACGCCGGCGCCGAACTGCGGTTCGTCGGTCAGGTCGTAGACCAGCGGAGCCACCGGGCTCTGGTTCGTCACCGTCACCTCGTACTCGAGGTCCCACGTTCCGTCGGTCGCCTGGGCGATCGACGTGAGCTCCTTGGTGATGACGCCGGTCGGCGGGATCACCTTGTTCGTGAGCCCGCACTCGACCTCGAGGCCCGGCGTCGCCGTGAAGGCGAAGCCGGCGTCGTCGCCGTTCTCGTCGGTCAGCAGGTCGCCGCCGACCGAGCAGGTGATCTCGCCGCCCGTCCACCCGTCGGGCACGGGCAGCTCGGTGATGACGTACTGCTCGCCGATCGCGAGGTTCGACCAGGTCGCGGTGTCGGTCGTGTCGCCCGTCCCGCTGACGGTCTGCGGGCTGTCGCCCACGACGCCGGCGGTCGGGCTGATCGCGAGCTGGAACGACCACTCGAACTCATCGGGCACGCCCGAGACGCTCTTCTCGACCGTCACCTTGCCGGGCACCGCGGCGTTCTCGATCGTGCAGCTGATCGAGAGGCCGGGCGTCACCAGGAACTGGAAGCCGTCGGCATTCGCGTCGGCATCCTCGAGCTGGCCGCTGTTGCAGACGAAGTCGCCCTCGTTCCAGCCGGACTCGTCGCCCTCGGTGAGGGTGTAGGTCTGGCCGACCTCGAGGTCGCTCCAGCTGACGCTCGGGTCTTCGTCGGTCACCGTCTGCGACGCCGGGTCACCGGGCGTCAGGAAGATCTCGAACTCGAAGTCGTACCCGTCGGGCACGCCGTCGACGGTCTTGCGCACCGTCAGGTCGCCGGTGTCTGGCGCGTTCGTGTAGGTGCAGTGCACGACGTCGCCGGCGGCGAGGTCGATGGTCGCGAGCGCGTCGTCGTACTCGACGGTCGACGTGTCGCCCTCGCCGATCGTGCACTGGAGACCGGTGAGGTGCCAGTTCGCCTCGGCGAGCTCCTCGACGGTGTACTCACCGGGCACGAGCAGCGCCGACTCCCAGGGGTCGTCGCCGTCGGTCAGTGCGAACGAGTCGTCGCCGAACTCGAAGTCGAACTCCTGCGTCGCGCCACCGGGGATCGAGTCGACACCCGGCACGACCTTGTCGACGATGATCTTGCCGAGCTGCGTGTTCGAGTAGGTGCAGACGACGGTCTCACCCGGGTCGAGGTCGATCGTGCCGACGAGGCCGTCGACGCTCGAACCCTGGTCGGGGTCGGCGCACTGCAGGGTGCCGACGTGCGCGTTCGTGAGGATCTCGGTCACGTGGTAGGTGCCGGGAAGCACGTCGTTGTACGTCGTCGAGCCGGTGCCCTGGTCGGTCGAGATCGAGAACGGACCCGACCCCGCCCAGTCACCGGTGAAGTTGAACGTCGCGTCGTCACCGTCGATGTTCTTGACGATCACGATGGTGGCCTTCGCCGTGTTCGTGATGGTGCATTCGAACGTGTCGCCCGGCTGCACCGTGAACCCGGTCTCGTCGATGTCGGTCCACGTGTCGGAGCCGACCGCCTTCACCTTGCAGATGAGGGCGCCCGCCGTCCACCCGCCGCCGGGTGCCTTCTCGGCGATCGAGTACTTCGTGCCCGGCACGAGGTTCGTGAACGTGGTGGAGTCCGACCCGCCGGCGGCCACGCTCACCGACTGCTCGATCGGCGCTCCGTCGGGAGCGATCGGGTCGAGTACGAAGGTGAAGGTGCCGGCCGCACCGATCGCGGTCTTGGTGACCTTCGCCGTCGCGGGCACGGCCCGGTTCGTCGCCTCGCAGGTGAGGGTGAATCCCGGTGTCACCGTGAACTGGTCGCCGGCCGTGTTCGGGTCGGCATCCTCGATGCCGCAGTCGACCGGGCTCGACTCCCAACCGGGCTTCGCGGTCTCGGTGATCGTGTACGTCTCACCGATCGTGAGGTTCTTCCACGTGATGCTCTCGGTGGAGTTGCCCGTGCCCGAGACGGTCTGCGTCGCCGACGGCGTCACCCCGGCCGACGGGTCGATCGTGAAGTCGAACGACCATGCGAAGCCCGGGGCCACCCCCGACACCGTCTTCTCGAGCGTCACCTCGCCGGCCTTCGCCGTGTTCGTGATGTCGCACTCGACGACGAGGCCGGGCGTCACCGTGAACGTCACCGACGCGTTGGTCGCGTCGCCGTCCTGGTCGGTCACGTTGCAGGTGAAGCTCTTGAGCGTCCACCCGTCGGGCACCGTCTCGGTGATCGTGTAGGTCTTGCCCACGACCAGGTTGTCCCACTCGGCGGTCGGGTCGTCGCTGTCGACCGTCTGCGGGTTCTGCTCGCTCGCCGGGGCGTCGCTGAGGCTCAGCGAGAAGGGGCCCCACTCGACGCCGTCGGGCACGTTCTCGACGTGCTTCTCGACGACGAGCTTGCCCTTGGTCGCCTCGTTCGTGACGGTGCAGACGACGCTCTGGCCGATGCCGACCACCACGTCGCGCGTCGCCGAGGTCGTCTGCGACGGAACGCCGCCGTCGACCGCGCACGAGATGTTGTCGACCTTCCAGCCGTCGGGCAGGTTCACCTCTTCGAGCGTGTAGGTGTCGGGCTTGATGTTGTCGAACACCTTCTGCGCGTCGTCCTGCAGCGAGAAGTCCGGCTGACCCTCGACCGTGAAGTCGAACACCTGCGTCGCGCCGTCGGGAATGGTCTGCTTGATGACCGTCAGGTCGCCGCGCTGCGTGTTCGTGTAGGTGCAGGTGACGAGTTCGCCCGGGTCGAGGTCGATCGTGCCGACGCCGGTCGCGACGTCGCCGCTCGAGGTGTCGTCGGCGACGTCACCGGCGCAGGTGAGCGCGGTCACGTCGTACTCGGGGGCCGGGGTCAGTTCCTTGACGCTGTACTGACCGGGCGTGACGCTCGCGTACAGCGTCTCAGCGGTGCCGTTCTCACCCGGGGTCAGCGAGAACGACGAGCCGCCGGTCCAGTTGCCCTCGAAGTCGAACTCGCCGCTGTCGCCCTGGACCTTCTTGATGATCTTGATCTGACCGTCCTGGCGGTTCGTGAACGTGCAGTCGATGACCTGGCCGGCGACGGTCTGCACCGACGCGGACGCGGTCGGCACATCGGTCTGGTAGGCGCCGCCCTGCGGGGTGCACGCGATCGTCTGGAGCTTCCACTTCGGGTCGCCCGGCTCGGCGATCTCCTTGATGTCGACGACCGAGCCCGGCGTGTAGTAGAACACCTGCGAGCTCGAGTTGCCGGGAACCTGGACGTTGCCCTGCTGCCCGGTGATCGTGAAGTCGAACGTGGCCGCATCGCCCTGCGCGACCTTCGTGATCTTGACGCCCGACGTGACGTTCTCGACGGTGCAGGTCGTCGTGGCGCCGACGTACATCTTGAAGCTGCCGTCGGTCGTCGACTCGACCTGGTTCGTCGTCGGGTTGGTCACCGAGCACGAGGTCTGCTTGAACGCCCACGGGGCCGGCGGTGCCGCCTCGGTGAGCTTGTAGTCGTTGCCGGCGAAGACGTTGCCCCAGTTGTGGGTGTCGCCGATCTTGATCGCCGCGCCGAGGCCGTTGTTGCCGGCGACCGTGTCGGTCGGACCGGTCAGCGTGCCGTCGTGCACCAGGCCGCCGCCCGTGCGGTTGACGGTGTAGTTGAACGTCGCGTCGGGTCCCCCGGCGGTGCCGATCTTCTTCACGACGAGGTTGCCGCAGTTCGAGAGCGTGATGGGGTTCTGCGAGACGAGCATGTCCTGGAGGGTGGCCGTGTCGCTGTTGCCGGTGCGCGTGATGAAGCCCGCATCGAGGAACGAGCGGCACGAGCCGTCGGACGGCAGCAGGCCGGACGCGGTGAGGTCGACGGCCATCTCGCCGAACGTGGCGTCGGTGCCGCTCGTGTTCGTGTCGGTGTTCCCGCCGACGGCCGCCTGGTACACGATCGGGTTGCCGATCGGCTCCCAGCTGTTGCCGTCCCACGAGAGCACGCGAACCGACGTGGTCGGGTTGCCGGCCGGATCGTAGTTGAACTCGATGAGGTAGTCGTCGGAGCGGCCGGCCTGCGGACCCTGGAAGATCTCGTACGACGTCATGTCGCCGTTGCCCGAGAGGCGGGTCCAGTAGGCGTAGAAGATCGTGTGAGCGACGCCGTTGACGGTGACGACCTCGTACGCCGACCCACCCGTACAGGCATCGCCCTTGGCGTTCGCCGAGTTGCTGATGAGCGTCTTCCACGGATCGTCGTCGACCTTCGCACCGCCGGGGAACACGCTCAGCGTCTCCGACGCGCCGCACGTGCCCGGCGTGCCGTAGGTCGCCCCGCTGTCCGCCGTGCGCTGCGCCTGGAGGATGCCGGACGACTGATGTCCCGAAGCCGTGGTGTACGCGGGCTTCGGCGTCGACCCGACGACGCCGATCCAGTCGTTCGCCCCCGCGGTGTTGCCGTCGATCTCGAACGACGTCTGGATGCCGTTCGACAACGTGGCGGCAGCCGCCGACTGCGCCGGCGCGACCGCCACGAACACGGCACCGCCGGTCGCGACGAGGCCGGCGATCGCGAGCGCACTGATCAGCCGCTGCCTCGCCCTCCTCATCTGGAGGCGCAGGGCCCGAGGGCCGGTCGCCGGGTCGGTGGAACGGGTGCGCAGAGATCGCTTGACGTTCATCATCAGCCTTCGGGTTTCGGAAGTGGGCACTTCCGGCTGTATTCCGGCCCGGGCGACCGAGCCTTTCCGGAGTTCGCGGGTACGAACCCCGAAGTCCGCTGAAAGCGGACCAGCGAGCCCGTGGGTGCGGACTCGCGCTCATCCTCGCAGCGCGGACCAGCGGCGTGAAGGGCCGCGCTGGCACCAAAACGGGGGGATCCTCACCTTTGGGGTACAGATTTCGGCCGGAATTCCTCGAAACGGGGTACATATTCGATGCATCCGGATGATTCGCCCGCGACAGGTCGCACCCGGAACGGCCTGTCCCCCGAATCCGGTCGTTGCACGAACGACGGATGCCTCGCCGGGATCGCTCCCGACGAGGCATCCGCACCCAGTGGTTCAGCTCTCGCGACGACGGCGCAGGCCGCGCGCGATCGCCGCGGCCCCGATCGCCGTCAGCAGCACCGCGAACGGCAGCATCAGGCCGGTCTCGACGCCGGTCTCGGCGAGCCCCTGCGGGGTCGACGACGGGGTCGACGGGGGCGTCGGCGGCGTCGGCTGGTCGGGCGCCGCGTTGCAGTTCGGCGTCGGCGGCGGGTAGACCACGTCGGCGTCGTTCGACGGGTTGATGCGGATCTCGGCGACCGCCAGCGACCGCAGGTCGTAGAACGGTGCGCTCGGATCGAGCACCCAGGTGCCGTCGGCGAGCTGCGTCCAGCCCGGCCAGGCGATCGGGTCGCCGTTCTCGTCGATCGCCGCGCCCGGCCAGAGCTGCTGTCCGGAGATCGTCTCGCCGCTCACCCACCCGTCGGGATAGGCGATCGGATCGACCTGCGAGGCGCCGTCGGCGAGGAGTGCCGCGACGTCGTCGGCGGGGATCGACGGATCACGGCTCGCGAACGCCTCCGGGGTCCACCAGATCAGCGAGATCGGGTTCGCGCTCGGGTCGTCGATGTTGAACGGCGTGATCTCGTACGTGAACCACGGGGTGTCGTTCACGCACTGGGCGAGCCCGACGAGGCCGATCGACTTCACGGGCGTCTCGGCGTCGTCGCAGTTGTTGTCGGGGTTCGAGTCGAATCCGGGTTCGGATGCCTCGGCCTCGGCTGCGGCGATCTCGGGCACCTCGGGGTCGGGGTACTGCTCGCTCGCGACGCACGCGCCGTTCACGAGATCGGGGATCGGCTGGTCGGACGCGGGCTGAGAGAGCTCCCCGACGGTGACCTCGAACGTGATCGTGATGACGTCGCCCGGGTTGATCCAGCCGTTGTGCTGGACGGTGAGCACGCCGTCCGCCACCTCGACCGGGTCCCACTCGCCCGGGTTGGGCGCGATGACGGCCGAACCGTCGACGTACGTGACGCCGTCGGGCAGCGTGTCGGTGACGAGGCTGCGGTACGCCGGGTCATCCCCCTCGTTGGTGATCGTCAGCGTGTAGGTGATGACGTCGTCCTCGCCCGAGTCGACGGGTTCGTCGTTCTCGGTCGCCTCGTCCTTGACGAGGACGAGGTCGATGTCGATCACCGGGTGGTCGACGACGCACGGGTCGTCGTCGACGACGATCGAGTCGTCGGTCGGGCACTCGCCGCCGGGCCCGGGCGTGACGACGTTGTGCAGCAGCGTGCCTGCGGAATCAGCGCCGACGATCACCGTGTACGACACGGTCGCGGTCGCCCCCGGTTCGAGGTCGGGGATGTTCCAGGTCAGCACATCGCCGACCGGTCCGGTGAGCCCAGCGGGCAGGACGCCGAGCGTGCCGTTGTCGAGCACGTCCGAGACGTCGTCGAACGCCTGCGCCCCGGTCACGACGGCATCCGAGTCGTTGTAGGCCTGGAGGGTGTAGGTGATGACGTCACCGGGCTCGACCGTCGCCCCGTCGACCGGCTCGGACCACTTCTGGAGGAGCCAGTGCGGCACGGGCGCCGTCGGGCAGGGGTTCACGGTGACCGTCTTCTGCAGGTCGTTCTCGGGGTCGTCGCCTTCGCGATGCAGCACCACGTCGTACGTTCCCGGTGGGAGCTGGAAGTCGTGGTCGAGGGCGCCGTCGGGGTCGGTGAAGTCGAACGTCGCGACGACGTCGTCGGTGCCGGACACGAACACCGTGATCGTGTAGTCGAAGTTCAGCAGCAGGCCGAGCAGCGCGACCTTCAGCGCCGGCGGCGTGCCGCCGACCTCGGTGCACACCTCGGCGAAGAGCTGGATCGTCGGCGGGGCCGGGTTGCAGTCCTCCTCGGTCAGCTCGGTCTTCGTGGTGTTGAGGCCGGGGAAGTGCTGCAGCACGTCGTCATCGTCGTAGTAGTCGAACACCGGGATGATGTCCTGCAGCTCCTGATGGGTCGAGTGCGCGTGACCTCCCGAGTACGGATCGCTCGGGTCGCCGTTCGGGTCGATGATCGACCGGACGCTCGGGCTGATGAACACGTAGGGGTTCGACTCGCTCGCGGTCGCATGGCAGATCGCGACGTGGTCGTTCCACTCGGGGATCGTCGTGACCGGCGGTCCGCCGTTCTCGTCGTCGGCGGCCGGCGCGAGCGAGCGCGCCGCGGGCGCGTCGCCAGAGGGAGCCGTGGCCGCGGGTGCCTCCTCGGCCGGGGCGTCGACGACCGGCGCCGCCGCCTCGGGTTCGGCGACCGGCGCGGGTTCCGGCGCGGGTTCCGGTGCGGGTTCGGGCGCCGGCTCGGCGACCGGCTCCTCGGCCGGCGCAGGCGCTTCCACCTCGGGCGCCGGGGCGGGCGCCTCCGCCTCTGGGGCCGGTGCGGGTTCGGCGGCGGGCTCGGCGGCGGGCGCCTCGGTCGCGGTCGCGACGGTCTGCTCTGCTGGGGGCGCCTCGTCGGCGGCGGCCATCATGGGGGCGCCGAAGATCACGAGTGCGCCCACGGTGACGGCGGCGAGCGCGGCGCGCACGCCCCCGCCTCCGGGTCGGGCTGATCGGTGGGCAGGCGGATGACGGTACATGACAGCTCCTGACATCGGGTACGGAGCCGGCTCGGGTTACGGGTCAGCACTGCCAGTGTGCGCCGCCCGTCGCATCACCGACAAGGATTCCTCAGCTTTTGTGCCCTGAAGAGGGGGATGCCTCGGCGCGCGTCGCACCGAGGCATCCCCTGCCCGATCAGGCGGCGCTCACGCGCCGTCCGCCCCGCGCGATCGCACCCGCGCGGCAGCGGCGCCGAGCGCGCCGAGCACGAGCAGGGCGAGGGCGCCCGACGCCAGGCCCGCAGGGTCGATACCGGTCGCGGCCATCGACGACGGGGTCGACGGCTGCTCGGGGCTCACGGGCGGCGCCTCGTTCTCGGGCGGGGCCGCGGTGCAGTTCGGCGTGGCCGGCGGGTACACCGTGATCACGTCGGTCGACGGGTTGATGCGGATCTCGACGACGGCCTCGTCTCGGAGGTCGTAGAACGGCGCCTCCGGGTCGAGCACCCACGAGCCGTCGGCCAGCTCGGTCCAGCCCGGCCAGGCGATCGGGTCGCCGTTCTCGTCGATCGCCGCACCCGGCCAGAGCTGCCGGCCTTCGATGGCGTCGCCCGGCGCCCAGTCGTCGGGCACCTCGAGGTCGTCGACCTGCGACGCCCCGTCGGCGAGGATCGCCGCCTCGTCGCCCGCGTCGATCGACGGGTCGTGCGCCGCGAAGGCGTCGGCCGTCCACCAGATGAGGACGACCTCGGGCGCGTCGACGTTCACCGGCGTGACCGAGTACTCGAACCAGGGCGTGTCGTTCACGCACTGCGCGGCGCCGTCGAGCGCGATCGACTTGACCGGTGTCGAGGCGTCGTCGCAGTCGTTCTCGGGGTTCGCATCGCGGCTCGGCCCATCGGCCCCGGGGCCGACGACGTCGAGCGCGGCGACGAGTGCCGGCGGCTCGGGTGCCGGCACCGGACCGCTGAACACGCAGACCGTGTTCACGAGATCGGGGATCGGCACGGTCGGGTCGGGCTGCTCGAGCTCGCCGACCTCGACGTCGAACGTGATCGTCGCCGTGTCGCCGGGCGCGAAGGGGCCGGCGTACCGGAAGGTCAGCTCGCCGTCGATCGAGTCGTCGATCGTCCAGTCGGCCTCCTCCCCCGGCGGCGCCGTCGCCACGACCTCGGACCCGGCCGAGAACACCACGCCCTCGGGCAGCGCGTCCGTCACCTCGACGCCGTACGCGGGATCGTCGCCGAGGTTCTCGACGACCACCTCGTACGAGACGACGTCGGGCGGCGTCGAGCCCGAGTCGACCGCGTCGCCGTCGGCCGTCGTCGCGGTCTTCGCGACCGCGAGGTCGACGTTCGGCGTGCGGTGCCCGGTCGTGCAGTCGGTCACCTCCGGCACGGCGGCGACGGATGCCTCGGGCGAGCGCGACGACGAGCCGTCCAGCCGCTCGACGAGGACCGGCGGTGCTCCGCCCTCGCCCTCCGTCGGGCAGATGCCCGGTGCCTCGGGGGTCACGACGTTGACGAGGTCGGCGTTCCAGGCATCCTCGTCGACGGTGACCTCGAACGACACCGTGGCCTCGCCGGAGCCGACCGCCAGCGTCGGCACCGCCCACTCGAGGCTCGTGCCGTCGAGCGTCAGCGACGGGTCGAGCGGCTCGGTGAGCGCCGCGTCGTCGAGCACGTCGGCGAGGTCGTCGACCGCGGTCGCGCCCTCCACCTCGGCCTGCGAGAAGTTCCACGCGTGCAGCGTGTACTCGATCGTCTCGCCGGGTTCGACGAGCCCGTCGGCGGGATCGCTCGTCTTCCACAGCACGAATCCGGGCGTCGGATGCTCGGTCACGCACTCGTCGGCCACGGGATCTGGCTCGTCGGGACCGACGATGACCGGCCCCCCGCCCGGGCAGTTCGTGAGGACGTGGTTGCGCAGCACCGCTCCCGGCGCCGTGTCGTCGGACACGACGACGCGATACGCGACCTGCAGCGTCTCACCGGGCTCGAGCGAGGCGAGCTTCAGGAAGAGGCGCCCCGGGTGCAGCACGTTCCAGCTCGACTCGACGACGGGCGGTGCACCGACGAACCCGTCGAAGTCGACGTACGGCGCCAGCTGCGACACGTCGTCGAAGATCTCGAGGTCGGTCGCGGCGGGACCGGAGACGTGCTCGATCGCGAGCGTGTACTCGATCTCGTCGCCCGGCTCCACGGCCGTTCCGCTCGGCGGGTCGGCGCTCTTCGTGACGCGCCAGACCGGCGCCTCGAGCTCGTTCACCACGTTGCAGTGCACGATCGCCTCGATGCCGACCTCGACCCGCCAGCCGAGGTCGCCGACGAGGGTGACCGGCAGCGGCCCGTCGGCGTCCTGGCACACCACGCTCGTGCGGTGGTGGAAGGGCCGGTCCTCCTCGGAGAACTCGACCGTGCGCGCGTCGCTCGTGAAGCCGGTGACCTCGAACGCGGCGGTCGCCCCGCTGCCGTCGGTCGTCTGCGACGACGGCGCCACCGCGGCGTCGCCGGTCGAGAACTCCCAGCCGGCGGTCGGTTGACCGGCGATCTCCTTGTGCACGAAGACCGAACCGCCGCAGAGTTCGAACGCGATCTGCTTGAGCTGCGCGCCGAGCGTGCCGTAGTCGGCGGTCACGACGTGGTCGGCGCTCGCGAGGTCGCCGGCGTAGCCGTCGTCGCCCGTGATCGCACGGATCGGGTCGAGGTCGAGGTCGCTGCCCACGGCGATGCCGAAGAGGTGCGACGGTGCGGCCTTGATCGAGTTCGCCTCGGCGATCGCGGGGTCGAGCGCCGCGGCCGAGCCGTCGGGGAACTCGCCGCCGATCGACGGGTCCACCGTGTTCGGGTTGCCGTCGGTGATCACCACGGTCAGCTCGACGGCATCGTCGAAGCCGCCGAACGTGCCGTGGGCGACCTCGAGGCCGCGCTTCCAGTTCGTCCAGCCGTCGCTCGTGAGGCCTGCGTACGACCCCTGGACCGCCGCGAGGTTCGCGCTCGTCAGGTCGGTCGCGCCGAGGAGCACCGTGGCGTCCTGGTCGAACGCGGTGACCGACACCTGCGAGCCGGTGTCGACGAGCGCCGTCGTGAACGCGTCGGCGGCCGACGTGAGGTTCGCGATGCCGTCGCCGCCGATCGATCCCGACTTGTCGAGCACGAGCGCGATGTCGATGCCGCAGCTCGGCTGGAGGTCGGGGTTCGTCGCCGTGGCGGCCAGAGCCGCTGCGGCGGCGCGGAGACCGGGCTGCTTCGCGAGGCAGTCGTCGCGCGCGCTGCGGTCGTCGTTCGCGATCGGGATCGACGCGCAGTCGGCCGGCGTGGCCGCCTTCGCCCGCGGCGTGGTCGTCGCCTCGGCCGGGGACGGCGTCTCGACGGCGGGCGGCGCGGTACCGGGCGGCGATTCCGCACCGGGGGCCGGAGCGGGTTCCGGCGCCGGTTCCGGCTCTTCCGCGGGCGACGGCCCGGGCGCCGTCTCGGGTTCCGGTGCCGGCTCGGGTCCTCCGGCCGGCGCGGATCCCGGGTCCGCGGGCGCGGCCGGCGACGGCTCCGCCGACGGGTCGGGGGCCGGGTCGCTCGTGTCGGTCCCCGCCTGGTCTGCGGCGGAATCGCCGGCAGCGGCGACGGCCGCCTCGATGCCCGCGTCGTTCGCCGCGGCAGTGGGAGCGACGGGCTCGTCGGCTGAGGCGATCACCGGGACTCCGGCGAACACGAGCGCACCGGTCACGACGACGGCGACGAGGCCGCCGAGGTTCCGCTTCGCTGTCCCCCGAACACCCCTACGGTGCTCGGGTCGGGTTCTCCTGCGTTGTTGCATGACTTCGCTCATCTCGTGCTGGTTCGACCGGCTCGGCCTTCGGGTCGGCCCGGCCGATGTTCCTCGGCCTGTCCCCCGTTTTCAAGGGATCCTCACGTCTGACCCCCCGAAGTCGGGGTACAGAATGTGGCGATTTCGGGGTACACGCGGAGGCCGCCTCAGTGCAGTCCCTGAGCGGCCTCGGCCGAGGCGTCCACCGTGTCGGACGAGCCGTGCGAGGCCGCGGGCGTGCGGCTCGCTATCGTTGGGACCGTGAGTGAGCGAACCCCCCGACGTCGCGGCAGGACGACGCCGAAGGGCGGGGCCGCCGCCGGTCCGAGCGACGAGCTGGCGGACGCCGCCGAGCCGGGAGCGACCTCCGATGCTGGGCCCAGCGCGAAGGAGCGGTTCGACGCGATCAGCCAGCCGATCCTCGACCGCTTCGAAGAGCCGATCAGCACGGTGTCGACGCTCACCCGGAAGACGATGGCGCTCTTCCCGGTACGCGTGTGGCGGCACTTCCTCGCCCGCAACGGGTTCCTGCTCTCCGCCGGCCTCAGCTACCAGGCGCTGTTCGCGGTGTTCGCCGCGGTCTACGTGCTCTTCGCCGTCGCGGGGCTCTGGCTCACGAGCAACCCCGACACGCTCGCCGCGCTCGTCAAGCTCGTCAACACCTATGCACCGGGCCTGATCGGCGACGCTGACACGACCGGCGTGATCTCCAGCGACGACCTCAACGCGATCGTCGAGCAGTCGAGCGGTGTGCTCGGGTGGACGGGTGCGATCGCCGTCATCGGCCTCATCTGGACCGCCATCGGGTGGATCACGTACGCGCGCACTGCGGTGCGCAGCATCTTCGGCCTGCCGAAGGACACCAGGGCCTACGTGCTGCTGAAGGCGCGCGACCTGCTCGCCGGCCTCGCGTTCGGGGCGATCCTGATCTTCGCATCGGTGCTCTCGGTCGCGACGACGTCGTTCATCAGCTCCGTCTTCGACGCGCTGAACCTGCCCTACGCCGACGGTTGGGAGGCGTTCAGCGTGCAGCTCGGCACGCTCCTCGTCGTGTTCGCCATCGACACCTTCGCCCTCGCCGTCATGTTCCGATTCCTGTCGGGCGCCGCGATGCCGTGGAAGCGCATGTGGGTCGGTTCGCTGCTCGGCTCGGCCGCCCTGTCGGCGATGCAGATGCTGAGCGGTCTCCTCGTGTCTGGTGTCACGAGCAATCCCCTCCTCGCGACCTTCGCCGTCTTCGTCGGCCTCCTGCTCTGGTTCCACCTCACGAGCATCGTGATCCTCGTCGCCGCGAGCTGGATCGCGGTCGAGGCCTCCGACGCGAACGAGAGCCTGCGGGTGGTGTCGGCCGAGCAGCTCGCAGCCGAGGCGCGCCAGCGCGAGCGCGAAGCGCTGCTCACGGCGGCGCGCGTCCGCGTGCGCGAGGCCCGCAACGAGACGGCCTCGGCGAACTGGTTCGAGCAGTTCGGCGCCAAGCGCCGGCTCGCGCGTGCCGAGCAGGACCTCGCCGACCTCGAGGCGATGGACGACGGCGCACCGACGACGAAGCACGTCGGAGGGCTCCCGTAGGATCGAGGACATGCCCTCTGCGAAGCCCCTCCGTCTCGCCAGCGTCAACGTGAACGGAGTGCGTGCCGCATTCCGCAAGGGCATGGGCGACTGGCTCGCCGGTCGCGACGTCGACATCCTCGCGCTCCAAGAGGTGCGCGCCTCGACCGAAGACCTGCAGGGCCTGCTCGGCGACGAATGGGACATCCTGCACGACCCCGCGACCGCGAAGGGCCGGGCCGGTGTGGCGATCGCGAGCCGTCGCCCGGCCCACATCCACCGCGTCGAGCTCGGTGCCGCCGACTTCGACAGCGCCGGCCGCTGGCTCGAGGCCGACTACGAGGTCGGCGACCGCGTGATCACGGTCGTGAGCGCCTACGTGCACTCGGGCGAAGACGGCACCCCGAAGCAGGTCGAGAAGTACAAGTTCCTCGATGCGATGGAGCAGCGCCTGCCCGAGCTCGCCGCCCACTCCGAGCTCGCCGTCGTCGTCGGCGACCTCAACGTCGGCCACCGCACGCTCGACATCAAGAACTGGAAGGGCAACGTGAAGAAGGCCGGCTTCCTGCCCACCGAGCGCGCCTACTTCGACCGGTTCATCGGCGCCGAGGGCGACGATGCGTACAACGCCGGCGCCGGGCTCGGCTGGGTCGACGTCGGCCGCCGCGACGCGGGCGAGGTGCCCGGTCCGTACACGTGGTGGTCGCAGCGCGGCAAGGCCTTCGACACCGACACCGGCTGGCGCATCGACTACCACCTCGCGACCCCGGCGCTCGCCGACACCGTCGCCGCGTACGTCGTCGACCGTGCGGCCGCCTACGACGAGCGATGGTCCGACCACGCTCCCGTCGTCGTCGACTACGCCATCTGACTTTTCTTCTCTGAGGACCGATACATGAACTCCGCCCGCCCCATCGTCTTCTCGGGCATGCAGCCCTCGAGCGATTCGCTCCACCTCGGCAACTACCTGGGTGCGCTCGTCAACTGGGTCGCGATGCAAGACGAGTACGACCCGATCTACTGCGTCGTCGACCTGCACGCGATCACCGTGCAGCAGGACCCGAAGGCGCTCCACGACAACGTGCGCCGCACCGCCGCCCAGTACCTCGCCGCCGGCGTCGACGTCGAGCGCTCGACGCTCTTCGTGCAGTCGCACGTGCCCGCGCACACCGAGCTGGCCTGGGTGCTCGGCACCATGACCGGCTTCGGCGAGGCGAGCCGCATGACGCAGTTCAAAGACAAGTCGAGCCGGTACGGCGCCGACGCCACGACGGTCGGGCTCTTCACCTACCCGGTGCTGATGGCCGCCGACATCCTGCTCTACGACACGCAGTTCGTGCCCGTCGGCGACGACCAGCGCCAGCACCTCGAGCTGACCCGCGACCTCGCCGGCCGCTTCAACTCGCGCTACGGCGAGACCTTCGTCGTGCCCGAGGCGTTCATCCCGAAGGAGTCGGCGCGCATCTACGACCTGCAGGACCCGACGGCGAAGATGTCGAAGTCCGCGGCTTCCGAGGCCGGGCTCGTGAAGCTCATGGACGACCCAGCGGTCACCGCGAAGAAGTTCAAGAGCGCGGTCACCGACGCCGAGCGCGAGATCCGCTACGACCCGCAGGCGAAGCCCGGTATCTCGAACCTGCTCGACATCTACGCCGCGATCTCGGGCGAGTCGATCGCCGCGATCGAGAACCGGTATGCCGGGCGCGGCTACGGCGACCTGAAGAAGGACCTCGCGGAGATCGTCGTCGACCGGCTCACGCCGATCCGCGCCCGCACGCTCGAGCTCCTCGAAGACCCGGCCGAGCTCGATCGCCTGCTGGCGATCGGCGCCGACCGGGCAGCCGAACGCGCTCAGAAGGTGCTGCGCGAGGTCTACGACCGCGTCGGCTTCGTGCGAAAGGGCTGACGTGCGCCCCGTCACGCTGCAGACTCCCCGGCTCGTGCTCGACCTGCCCGTGCCGGCCGACGCCGAGCGTGTCGCCCGCTACTGCCAAGACCCGATCTTCGAGCAGTTCCTCACGACGCCCTGGCCGTACACCGAGTCGCACGCCCGTGGATTCCTCGACGAGTATGTACCCGAGGCGTGGCAGGCCGGCACCGAGCTGACCTGGGCCATCCGCACCGAGTCGGGTGGCCCGCTGATGGGTGTGATCGGTCTCCGCACGAAGGCGCGCGAGATCGGCTTCTGGCTCGGTGCCGACCACCGCGGTTCGGCGTACATGACCGAAGCCCTGATCGCCGTCTGCGACTGGGCGTTCGTCGGACTCGCCGGCACCGACCCCGTCACGTGGCGCGCGAACCGGGGCAACGTCGCCTCGGCGATGGTCGCGAGGGCCGCCGGGTTCCGCAACACCACGACCGGGTCGACGACCGTGCCCGGCCGCGACGGCGTCGACCTGCCGGGCTGGTCTGGCGAGCGCGGTCCGACACCCGAGGCCGACGCGCCCTCGAGCTGGGCGCCGCTCCTCGGCGACGGGGCATGACCTCGATCGACGACCCGAGCACGGCTCCGCGAACCGGGGCCGCACCGCTCGTGCTGTTCGACCTCGACGACACGCTCATGGCGCATCGCGAGGCGGTCGCCATGGCGATCGTGTTGCACATGCGCGAGCGGGCATACACGGGCGACCACGTCTCGGCGCAACGCCTCTGGCACGAACTCGAAGAGCAGCACTATCACGAATACCTCGCCGGTCGGGCGACCTACGAGGGGCAACGCAGGGCACGGGCACGCGACTTCGCCCTCGCCCATGACGACGAGCTCGACGACCTGGCGGCGAGCGCCTGGTTCGAGCGGTACTTCGAGCGCTACCGCGAATCCTGGTCGCTGCACGACGACGCACTGCCGGCGCTCGACGCCGTCGCGACCGCCCTGCCCCGAGTCCGACTCGGTGTCATCACCAACGGCGAGCTCGACCTGCAGCTGACGAAGCTCGACCGGCTCGGGCTGCGCGAGCGCTTCGAGCTCGTGATCGCCTCCGGCGACGTCGGCGTCGCGAAGCCCGATCCCGCGATCTTCGAACTCGCGGTTGCCCGGTTCGGCGAGGCGGGCCCGGTCGGCCGCGCCGCGTACGTCGGCGACCGCCTCGTCACCGACGCGATCGGTGCCGCCCGTGCCGGGCTCGTCGGCGTCTGGCTCAATCGCACCGGTGCGCGGCCCGATGCCGCCGACGCTGAGGCCGCTGCCGATGCCGGCGTCATCGAGATCGCATCGCTCGACGAGCTCGCGCCCGTGCTCGGCGCGCGGCTCGACCCCGCCGTCGACTGATCCCCCGTTCCGGCGGGCGGCGCTCGCGACCCTCGCGCGCGTGTACGAGAGAGGGCCGAGCGCACCCCCATGCGCTCGGCCCGAGAACCCACCGTAACCTGCGGTGGGGGCATTCGACGTCAGATGACGTCGTCGTCGACCCAGTCGAGGGTCTTCGAGACGGCCTTCTTCCAGTTGCGGTCGAGGCGCTCGCGCTCGGCGTCGTCCATCGACGGCGTCCAGCGCTTGTCCTCCTGCCAGTTCTGCGCGAGCTCGTCGAGGCTCGACCAGAATCCGACGGCGAGACCGGCCGCGTAGGCCGCGCCGAGGGCGGTCGTCTCGGCGACGACCGGACGCACCACGGGCACGCCCAGGATGTCGGCCTGGAACTGCAGCAGCGTGTCGTTCGCCGTTGCGCCTCCGTCGACGCGGAGCTCGGTGAGGTCGACGCCGGCGTCGGCGTTGACCGCCTCGATGACGTCGCGGGTCTGGAACGCGATCGCCTCGAGGGCGGCCCGTGCGACGTGGCCCTTGTTGACGAACCTGGTGAGGCCGACGAGTGCACCGCGCGCGTCGGGTCGCCAGTACGGGGCGAACAGGCCCGAGAACGCGGGCACGAAGTAGGCGCCGCCGTTGTCCTCGACCGACTTCGCGAGTTCTTCGACCTCGGCGGCCGACGAGATGAGGCCGAGGTTGTCGCGCAGCCACTGGATCAGTGAACCGGTCACCGCGATCGAGCCTTCGAGGGCGTAGTGCACCGGCGCGTCGCCGAGCTTGTAGCCCACCGTCGTGAGCAGGCCGTTCTTCGAGTGGACGATCTCCTCGCCCGTGTTGAAGATCAGGAAGTTGCCCGTGCCGTAGGTGTTCTTCGCCTCGCCGGTCGCGAACGCGGCCTGGCCGAAGGTGGCCGCCTGCTGGTCGCCGAGGATGCCCGCGATCGGGGTTTCGCGGAGCAGCGAGTGCTCGTTCGCGACGCCGTACACCTCGGACGAGCTCTTGATCTCGGGCAGCATCGAGCGCGGTACGCCGAAGGCGGCGAGGATCTCGTCGTCCCACTGCAGCGTCTCGAGGTCCATGAACATCGTGCGGCTCGCGTTCGTGACATCGGTCGCGTGCACGCCGCCGTCGACGCCGCCGGTGAGGTTCCACAGCACCCAGGTGTCGGTCGTACCGAACAGCAGGTCGCCCGCCTCGGCCTTCTCGCGAGCCCCTGGGACGTTGTCGAGGATCCAGACGACCTTCGTGCCCGAGAAGTAGGTCGCGAGCGGCAGGCCGACCTTCGCCTTGAACCGCTCGACGCCGCCGTCGGCGGCGAGCCGGTCCACGATGGGCTGCGTCCGGGTGTCCTGCCAGACGATCGCGTTGTAGACAGGCTCGCCGGTCGTCCGGTCCCAGACGACCGTGGTCTCGCGCTGGTTCGTGATGCCGACCGCGGCGATGTCATGCCGGGTCAGGTTGACCTTGCCGAGCGCCTGGCCGATCACCTCGCCGGTGTTGCGCCAGATCTCGGCCGGGTCGTGCTCGACCCAGCCCGCGCGGGGGAAGATCTGCTCGTGCTCGAGCTGCCCGGTCGAGACGATCGATCCGGCCTTGTCGAAGATGATCGCGCGCGACGAGGTGGTGCCCTGGTCGATCGCGAGGACGTAGTCAGCCATCTGAGAACTCCGTTGCTGTCAGTGAATGGTGGTGATGTTGGTGGGTGCGGAGGCCTCGGCGTCAGCCGAGGACGGGGAGCAGCACGAGCGCGGCCCACCCGGCGAGCATGCCGCCGATGATCGGGCCGACGACCGGCACCCACGAGTAGGACCAGTCCGATCCGCCCTTGCCCTTGATCGGGAGCAGGGCGTGCGCGATGCGCGGGCCGAGGTCGCGGGCCGGGTTGATCGCGTAGCCGGTCGGGCCGCCGAGCGAGGCGCCGATGCCGATGACGAGGAACGCCACGGGGATCGCCCCGAGCTCCGCCGGGGTTCCGCCGTTCGTGAAGCCGATGATGACGAACACCAGCACGAAGGTGCCGATGATCTCGGTCACGAGGTTCCAGCCGTACGAGCGGATCGCCGGGCCGGTCGAGAACACGCCGAGCTTGTTGCCGGCCTCGGGCTCGGCGTCGAAGTGCTGCTTGTACGCGAGCCAGCAGAACACCGCGCCGATGAACGCGCCGACCATCTGGGCGCCGATGTAGGTGAGCACCGAGACGACGTTGACCGGCACGCCCGAGCCGAACTCCTGGGCGCCGTTCGCCACGAGCCCGAGCGTGACGGCGGGGTTGAGCTGCGCGCCCGAGGCGTACGAGACGATGACGCCGGCGAAGACGGCGAGGCCCCAGCCGATGTTCACCATCAGGAAGCCGCCGTTGTGACCCTTGTTCTTCGCGAGCGCGACGTTGGCGACGACGCCGCAGCCGAGCAGCACGAGCAGTGCGGTGCCGACGACTTCCGAGAGGAAGACGAGACCGAGATTGTCCACGTTGACCTTCTTTCAAGAGGCGGGGCGGATGCCTCATCCGCCCGTTCCGAGCAACGGGCCGCATTCGGCCCCGATGAAACGTACCCGCCGGAATGGCCGGTGCGAGGCGTTTCCGCGTGCACATCCGTGCAGATTCCGGCACCCGTCGGTCGAGGAGCGTTCGACGGAGGAGAGCGCGTATCGAGACCACGTCGCCGTCGTCTCGACACGGCGCTGTGCGCCTACTCGACCGGCGCCGGGACCCCCAGCTCCACCCCGTGGCGCTCGGCGAGCAGCGACGCGGTCGCTGCGACCTCCGCCGCGATGCGCCCGGCCGGCCATCCGAGTTCGGCGCCGACGACCGCGGCGAGTTCGTCGAGCAGCGGCGCGGTGAGCGAACCCGTGAAGGCCAGGCTCGTGCGCCGCAGCACGACGTCCTGCAGACGCACGACTCGCTCGTTTCGGGCGAGCCAGGCGATCTCGTTCCGGCTGTAGCCGTCGTGGTGCGCCAGGGGCGTCTCGGGCTCGCCCTCGATGTCGGCGAGATAGGCCGCAGCCCGGGTGCCGTAGCGCTCGAGCAGTTCCTCGGCACGGGCGCGGCCGACCTCGTCGCCGTGCGAGACGAGCCAGACGCGTCGCGCGTCGTCGGTCGCCGGGTATCCCGCGCCGCCGCCGATCGCGAGTCCCTTCGTCGACACGACCCGCTCGCCGCCGAGGAGCGCGAGCACCTCGCCCGAGAGGTGCTCGGCGAGCGCCCGGAAGGTCGTCCACTTGCCGCCGACGAGGCTGAGCACGGTCGTGCCCGGCCGGCCGGAGGCATCCGCCCGTTCGATGCGGTAGTCGCGCGAGACGAACCCGGGCTGCGTGTCGTCGTGCCGGGGCAGCGGGCGCACGCCCGAGAACCGGTAGACGATCTGCGACCGGTCGACTCGGATCGCTGGGAAAACGTGCGCGATGAGGTCGAAGAAGTAGTCGACTTCCTCCTCGGTGCAGATCGCGGGTTCGCGCATGTCGTGCTCGAGGTCGGTCGTGCCGACCATCACCCGGCCCTTGAGCGGGTAGATGAGCACGATGCGGCCGTCCTCGTGCTCGAAGAAGATCTCGCGGCCGGCGGTCGCGGCGAGGAGCTCTGGGTGGTCGAGCACGATGTGCGAGCCCTTCGTGCCGCCCATGAACCGGGTCTCCTCGCCGAGGTCGGCGTTCGTGAGGTCGGTCCACGGACCCGACGTGTTGACGACGACGTCGGCCGCGACCGAGAACTCCTCGCCCGTCGTGGTGTCGCGCAGGCGCACGCCCGCCCCGTCGTGGCCGATCGCTTCGACGTAGTTCACCGCCCGGGCGAGGGGGCCCGCGGCGAGGCCGTCGAACAGCACGTCGAGGGCGAGCCGCTCGGGGTCGTGCATGCTCGCGTCGTAGTACGTCGCGGTGTACTTCACGCCGGGGTTCAGCGCCGGCAGCTCCGCGAGCGAGCGCTTCGCACCGTGGAACCGGTGCCGCGGCACCGCGCCGCCGTCGCGCGAGAACGCGTCGTAGATCGTGAGGCCGGTCTTGATGAGGGCGGCCCCGCGCTCGGTGGGCTTGCCCGACTTGTGGGTCAGGAAGCGCAGCGGGGCCGAGAGGACGCCCGAGAAGGTCGAGAAGATCGGCACCGTCGTCTCGAGCGGCTTGACGTAGTGCGGGGCGATGCGGATGAGTCCGTTGCGCTCTTCGACCGACTCCTTGACGAGTCGGAACTCGCCGTTCTCGAGGTAGCGGATGCCGCCGTGGATCATGTGCGACGACGCCGACGACGCCCCCGAGACGAAGTCGCCGCGTTCGACGAGCACGACGTCGACGCCCTGCAGTGCGAGATCGCGGAACGTCGCGATGCCGTTGATGCCGCCGCCGATCACGAGCACCGCGGCCTGCGGGCGCTCGCGCAGGCGTGCGACCGCTTCGCGGGCCGAGACGGCACCTGCGGGTGCGGGCTGCCGGCGGTTCCGGTTCATCGATTGCGCTGACATCACTGTCCTCTCGGGAGCGAACGGCGGGCTTGCACGAGCCTGCCGGGTGTGGATGAATACATCGTGAACACGGCAGCACGAACTTGCAAGCCGCGTGAACATATGTGCAAGGTGGACGGATGATCGACAAGGAACTCCTCGCGACGGTGGACGCCGACGAGGCCGTGCCCGGCAAGACCCGGGACGCGCTGCGCGCGGCGCACCTGTACTACATGCAGGACCTCACGATGGATGCGATCGCGCACGAGCTGCACACCTCGCGATCCTCGGTCTCCCGCCTGCTCAGCCACGCCAGGGCGAGCGGGCTCGTCGAGATCTCGATCCACTCGCCGCTCGACCTTCCGAGCCGCATCGAACAGGAGATCCTCGAGCGCTTCGAGGTCTCGGCCCACGTCATCCCGGTGCCCGACCATGCGAGCGACGTCGACCGCCTCGACCGCGTCGCGCTCTCGGCTGCACGGATTCTCGGCCGCTTCGTCGACTCGAACCAGCTCGTCGGCGTCGCCTGGGGCTCGACGATGGGGGCGATGAGCCGCCACCTCGTGCCGAAGGCCACCCACAACACCGAGATCGTGCAGCTCAACGGCGCCGGCAACGTGCGCACGACCGGCATCGTCTACGCGAGCGAGCTGCTGCGCCGCTTCGGCGACGCGTTCGGCGCCCGCGTGCAGCAGTTCCCGGTGCCGGCCTTCTTCGACGACCCCGCGACGAAGCAGGCGTTCTGGCGCGAGCGCTCGACGCGGCGCCTGCTCGAGCTCCAGGGCCGGCTCGACCTCGCGCTCTTCGGCATCGGCTCGCCGTTCGCCGAGGTGCCGAGCCACGTCTACCAGGGCGGCTACCTCGAGCGGGCCGACTACGAGGGGCTGAGCCGCGACGGCGCCGTCGGCGACGTGGCGACGGTCTTCTACCGTGCCGACGGCTCGACCGACGGAATCGCGCTGAACGAACGTGCGACCGGCCCCGACTTCTCGGTGTTGCGGCACGCCCCCCGTCGCATCTGCGTGGTCGCCGGCCGCGCGAAGCTCGCGAGCCTGCGCGGCGCGCTCGCCGCCGGGCTCATCACCGACCTCATCGTCGACGAGGGCACGGCGCGGGCGCTGGTGGAGCCGACCGCGGGCTGAGGAGCGGGAATAGTCCGGGCCCGCGGGCGTTGACCTATGATCGAACACGAGAAACGTGCTCCGGGGTCGGTGCAATTCCGAGCCGGCGGTGACAGTCCGCGAGCCGGGCGCGTTCGATCGAGAGGTCGACGCGAACGGTTGAACCGGTGGAAATCCGGTACCGACGGTGAAAGTCCGGATGGGAGGCGGCACGTGTCGGCGGCGCCGTGCGCGCGGCCGGCTCCGCGGTGATCGCACCGCGGCGACCCGAGCATTCCCGGAGCCTCGGACAGGACGAGGGAATGACGACGGTCGATGAACAGCACGGGGCGGATGCCTCGGCGATGCGCCGCGCCCTCGAGCTCGCCGAGCTCGGCCCGGCCAGGGGCGTGAACCCCCGGGTGGGTTGCGTCGTCCTCTCCCCCGCCGGCGAGATCCTCGCCGAGGGCTGGCACCGCGGCGCAGGCACCGCGCACGCCGAGGTCGACGCGCTCTCGAAGCTCGCGCCCGGCGCCGCACGTGGCGCGACAGCCGTCGTGACGCTCGAGCCCTGCAACCACACCGGGCGCACCGGCCCCTGCGCGGTCGCCCTCGTCGAGGCCGGCGTGGCACGTGTCGTCTACGCGGTCGCCGACCCCGGCGACCACTCCTCAGGCGGTGCCGACCGGCTCCGCGCGGCCGGCGTCGAGGTCGTGCCCGGCGTGCTCGCCGACGAGGTCGAGGCCATGCTCGACGATTGGCTCTTCGCCGCCCGCCGCCATCGCCCCCGCGTGATCGTGAAGTGGGCCGCGAGCCTCGACGGCCGGGCCGCGGCGGCCGACGGCACGAGCCAGTGGATCACGGGTGCCGGCGCCCGCGCCGACGTGCACCGACGTCGTTCCGCGGCCGACGCGATCGCGGTCGGCACCGGCACGGTGCTCGCCGACGACCCGTCGCTCACGGCGCGGGACGACCGCGGGCACCTCCTCGAGGCGCAGCCCGTGCCGGTCGTCTTCGGGCACCGCACGGTCCCCGCCGACGCCGCCGTGCGTCGGCACCCCAACCCGCCGATCTTCCCGACCGGCGACGATCTCGCCGCCGACCTCGAGGAGCTGCAGCGCCGAGGCATCCGCTCCCTGTTCGTCGAAGGCGGGCCGACGCTCGCGAGCGCGCTCCTCGCCGCCGACCTCGTCGACGAGCTTCTCGTCTACGTCGCGCCGGCGCTGCTCGGCGGCCCGCGGCTCGCCGTCGGCGATCTCGGCATCCCCACCATCGCCGACGCCAGGCGCTTCCGCTTCGCCGCCGTCGAGCGGCTCGGCGACGACGTGCTGCTCGTCGCCCACCCGACCACCCACCCTGGAGGGAACTGACATGTTCACCGGAATCATCGAGGAGCTCGGCCGCATCACGCGCATCGAACGCACCGACGACGCCGCCCGCCTCACCGTTCGCGGCCCGCTCGCGGTCGAGGGCGTGGCCCACGGCGACTCGATCTCGGTGTCGGGCGTCTGCCTCACGGTCGTCGACTTCGACGACGAGGGCTTCACGGCCGACGTGATGGCGCAGACGCTCGCGATGTCGACCCTCGACGGCGCGCACGAGGGCCTCGCGGTCAACCTCGAGCGCGCCGCACGCGTCGGCGACCGCCTCGGCGGGCACATCGTGCAGGGGCACATCGACGGCACCGCACGGGTGCTCGAGGTCCGCCCCGGTGAGGCGTGGCGCTACGTGCGGTTCTCGCTCGACCCCGAGCACGCGCCGCTCGTCGTCGACAAGGGATCGATCGCGGTCGACGGGGTCTCGCTCACCGTGTCGAGCGTCGGCGCCGACGCCGACGGCGACTGGTTCGAGGTCTCGCTCATCCCCGAGACGCTCACCGCCACCACGCTCGGCGAGCGCGAGGTCGGCGACCTCGTCAACATCGAGACCGACATCGTGGCGCGGCAGGTGGCGCGCATGCTGCGGTTCGGCGACCACCGCACCCTGCCCTCGTCGGTGGGCTTCGAGACGCGGCCCGGTGATCCTCAACCCGCTCGGACGCCCGAGTCCGCACCGACCCGCGAAGGAGGTGCGGCATGAGCCTCGCCACGATCCCCGAAGTGCTCGACGCGCTGCGCGCCGGCAAGCCCGTCATCGTCGCCGACGACGAGGCCCGCGAGAACGAGGGCGACGCCATCATGGCCGCCGAGTTCGCGACCCAGGAGTGGATCGCGTGGATGGTGCGGCACACGAGCGGCTACCTGTGCGCGCCGATGCCGAACTCCGTCGCCGACCGGCTGTCGCTGCCCCTCATGGTCGAGCGCAACGAGGACCTGCGCGGCACCGCGTACACGGTCTCCGTCGACGCCGCCGACCGCAACTCGACGGGCATCTCGGCGGCCGAGCGCGCGCACACCCTGCGAGTGCTCGCCGACCCGTCGTCGATCCCCGAGGGGCTCGTCCGTCCCGGCCACATCCTTCCGCTGCGTGCCGTCGACGGCGGCGTGCGCGAGCGCGCCGGTCACACGGAGGCCGCGGTCGACCTCATGCGCCTCGCCGGCCTCTCCCCCGTCGGCGTCATCGGCGAACTCGTCGAGGACGACGGCGAGATGATGCGCCTGCCCGCCCTCATCGCGCTCGGCGAGCGCGAGGGGCTTCCCGTGACGACGGTCGCCGCGCTCATCGACTGGTTGCGGGAGTGGCACGACGGCGACGACCTCGACTCGGCGGCCGCGGCCGCCGTGCCCGAGTCCTCGCCCGTCGCCTTCGAGGTCGAGACGACGCTGCCGACCGTGCACGGCGACTTCCGCGTGCGGGCGTACCGCGACCGCGGCACCGGCGCCGACCACGTCGCCATCATCGCGGGCGACCCCGCCGCCGATCCGGCCGGCGCGATCGTGCGCGTGCACTCGGAGTGCCTGACCGGCGAGGCATTCGGATCGCTGAAGTGCGAGTGCGGCCCGCAGCTCGACGCGGCGCTGCAGACCATCCGGCAGGGCGGCGGCGTCGTCGTGTACCTGCGCGGGCACGAGGGCCGCGGCATCGGCCTCATTAACAAGCTGCGCGCCTACCGGCTGCAGGAGCAGGGCCTCGACACGCTCGACGCGAACGTCGCGCTCGGCCTGCCGATCGACGCCCGCGACTACTCGTCCGCGACCGCGATCCTCACGGACCTCGGCATCGAGCGGGTGCGCCTGCTCACCAACAACCCCGAGAAGGTGCGCCAGCTCACCGCGCACGGCATCGACGTGACCGAGCGACTGCCGCTCGTCGTCGGCGTCGGCGCGGTGAACCAGGGGTACCTCGAGACCAAGGCGTCCCGCATGGGCCACGCCATCGACGACCAGCAGCTCGCGGATGCCGCGGCTGAAGCCCTCCTGGAAGGACACGCATCATGAGCGGACAGGGATCCCCGATCCTCGACATCGACGGCAGCGGCCTGAAGGTCGTGATCGTCGCCGGCAGCTGGCACGACGAGATCACCGACGGCCTCATCGCCGGTGCGACGCGCACGCTCGAGGGCGCCGGCGCCGACTACTCGCTCGTACGGGTGCCGGGCAGCTTCGAGCTTCCGGTCGTCTCGAAGGCGGCGCTCGAGGCCGGCGCCGACGCCGTGGTCGCGCTCGGCGTGATCATCCGCGGCGGGACGCCGCACTTCGAGTACGTGTCGTCGGCCGCGACCGACGGGCTCACCCGCGTCGCCATCGACACGGGCAAGCCGGTCGGCTTCGGCGTGCTCACCCTCGACGACGAGCAGCAGGGGCTCGATCGCGCAGGTCTCCCCGGCTCGAAGGAGGACAAGGGCCGCGAGGCGGCCGAGGCCGCCATCGCGACGGCGAGGGCGCTGCGCGCGCTCTGAGGCCTACGGCTTCCAGACCATGAGCACGACGACCGCGACGAGCAGCAGCGAGACGATGCCGCTGCCCGCCGCGATCGCCGGGTAGCCCTTGCCCTCGGCGGTCGCCGCGCCCGAGGCATCCGCACCGCTCGGCTGCAGCGCCGCGGCGGCCTTGTTCATGGCGGGCACGACGACGAAGAGGCTGAGGCCGAAGGCCACGACGTAGAGGATGATCGACCAGAGGATCCACGGCGTGGTCACCGACAGGTCGTACTCGTCGGGCGCCATGCTCATCGCGCCGAAGCCGAACACGAAGACGGCGAGCGACAGCCAGCTGAAGATCATCGTCGACTTCGCGAGCGTGGCGACCTGTGCGCCGTTTCCGGCGCGCACCGCGCGCATCGCCGTCATCGGCAGGATGGCCATCGGGCCCACGATGAAGACGGCCGCGGTGACGTGCAGAACGCTGAAGAGGGTATCCATGGGCTCAGCCTAACGAGGCCGAGGCTCCCAACGCGTCGATCCTTCGGTTGAGGCGGATGGCTCGGGGCGGTGGCTTCGGACCCGACGCTTCGGCCCTCCTCGGCCGACCGACCGACGCCGTTCGTCGCACGATCACCGCCGTTCGTCGCAGCGAGGGGCCCCGATCACCCCCGATCGCGGGGTGGCGAGGCACCCCTGCCGTATCGTATCCGGGTTGCCACAAGCGACGATTCCATCACTGCCCCAGGCTGAGCGCCAGACCGACGTGCCCGAGTGCAGCGTCACCCGCATCACCCTTGGAGTCTTCGCAACGATGTCGTCATCGTCAGCGGCCACGGCCGCAGCAGCAGCACCCGCCAATCCACGCAGTCGCGTGGTCCTCGCCAGCCTCATCGGCACGACGATCGAGTTCTACGATTTCTACGTCTACGCGACCGCGGCCGTGCTCGTCTTCCCCTACCTGTTCTTCCCGGCAGGCGACCCGACGACGGCGCTGCTCGCGTCGTTCGCCGTGTTCGGCGCGGCCATGGTCGCCCGCCCGCTCGGCGCCGTCTTCTTCGGCCACCTCGGCGACCGGGTCGGTCGCAAGGCGACGCTCGTCGGCGCACTGCTCACGATGGGCATCGCGACGTTCCTCATCGGCGTGCTGCCGACCTACGCCGCGGTCGGCTGGTTCGCACCGCTCCTCCTCGTGATCCTGCGCCTCGCACAGGGCTTCGCGCTCGGCGGCGAATGGTCGGGGGCGGCGCTCGTCGCGACCGAGAACGCCCCGAAGGGCAAGCGCGCCTGGTACGGCACCTTCCCGCAGCTCGGCGCGCCGATCGGCTTCATCATCGCGAACGGCCTGTTCCTCATCATCGCGGCGCTGCTGCCGTCGGACGACCCGAACTCCGCCCTGCCGTCGACCGAGTTCCTCGAATGGGGCTGGCGCATCCCCTTCCTCTTCTCGGCCGTGATGGTGATCGTCGGCCTGTGGGTGCGGCTCCGCCTCGTCGAGTCGACGGCGTTCGCCAACGCCTCCAAGCGCGGCAAGCTCCAGCGGCTGCCGCTCGCGAGCGTGTTCAAGAGCTACTGGAAGGAGCTCATCCTCGGCACGTTCTTCATGCTCGCGACCTACGTGCTCTTCTACCTGATGACGACCTTCTCGCTCGGCTACGGCACGAAGCCCGGCGACGCCCCCGTGCCCGGTCTCGGCTACGCGTACAACACCTTCGTGCTCATGCTCATCGGCGGCGTCGTGTTCTTCGGCATCTTCACGATGCTCTCGGGCCCGTGGGCCGACCGCTGGGGCCGTCGCAAGACGCTCATCTGGGTCACGTCGGCGATCATCGTCTTCGGGCTGCTCTGGGTGCCGCTGCTCTCGGCCGGCTTCGCGGGCGTCATGGGATGGCTCATCATCGGCTTCGCGCTCATGGGCATGACCTTCGGCCCGATGGGCGCCCTGCTGCCCGAGCTGTTCCCGACGAACGTCCGCTACACCGGCTCGGGGATCTCGTACAACGTGTCGTCGATCCTGGGCGCCGCCGTCGCGCCGTTCATCGGCACCGCGCTCTGGGGCGCCGGCGGCGGCAGCCCGTTCTGGGTCGGCGTCTACCTCTCGGTCATGGGCGTGCTCACGCTCGTCGCGCTGCTGGTCTCGAAGGAGACCCGCGACGTCGACTTCGACGAGGCCGGGCTCGAGTCGTCGGCGGTGCTGTAGGCACCTCGGTCGCCGAAGGGCGGATGCCGCTCCCCTCGCCGCGCGCGGGCAGGGCCGTCCGCCCTCCGTCGTACTCGGACACCGTCACGCGAGCGTCACGAGAACGTCACGCCCGGCCCCTTCTGGCAGGGTGGCGCCCGGCGTAGCATGGCCCGCATCAGGGCCGCCGAACCGCTCCAGCCGGCACCGTCGGCGCTCGGCCGCCCGGGGCGGACGGGTGCGCAGGTGAACATGACGATGGACATGATGAAGGACGCGATGTCGTCGACGGAGATGCCGATGCAGGGCATGGACGCCGCGATGATGCAGGAGTGTATGGAGGCCCTCTCCGCGTGCATGCAGGCGTGCCTCATGTGCGCCGATGCCGACGCGGGCGAGGGCATGGGCCGGTGCGCCGGCATGTGCGCGAACTGCGCCGACGTCTGCGACACGATGATGCGCATGATGCTGCGGATGCGCGGCATGGACCTGCAGGTGATGACGTCGATGATGCAGACGACCGTGTTGATGTGCCGCGCCTGCTCGGCCGAGTGCATGCAGCACGCCGACATGAGCGAGCACTGCCGCATGTGCGCGATGGCATGCGATCAGTGCGTCGCGGCGATGGAGAAGATGATGAGTTCGATGAGCGGGGCGATGCCCATGGCGTGACCCCCTGCGGTCGAAGGGGGCGAGCGCAGCGAGCCCTCGGAACCCCTGCGCTACTCCGCGACGCTGAAGCGCTGCCCGCCCGCCGCGAGCACGCCGTACACCGCGTGCACGGCGACCGGGTCGCCGAGCCGCAGCGTGCCGGCGAACGCGTCGTGGTGCCAGACGCGACGCGTTCCGCCGCCGTCGATCGCGGCGAGCGTCGCGAACCCGTCGCCGTCGACTGCCGTGACGATCGCGTCGACCCACTTCGAGGGCGTCGCCGTCGAGAGGCGGAGCTGCATCGCGTGCAGCCCATGGCCCGGGCGGTCGCTCGAGCACTCGTGCGCCCGCTCGCAGCCGCGCATGCCCATGACCGCGCCCGTGCGGGGCTCGGTGACGGCGTGCGGCTCGCGGTGCGACATGAGGGCTCCTCGTGGTCGGTTCGTGCAGGCGACGATACGCGCGGCGGGTGCGGATGTCCCGGCGGGCCGTCACACCCGGCAACAGAGCCGAGCGTGCGCCCCGGGCGAGGCATCCCCGCCGGATCGGGCGCCGCGCCTAGCATTGCGGCATGCCCGCCGACGTGCACCCCACCCTGCCCGCCGCGATCCGCGTGTCCGACGAGGTGCGCGCCGCCCTCGACGAGGGGAGGCCGGTGCTCGCCCTCGAGTCGACCATCCTCACCCACGGCCTGCCGCAGCCGCGCAACCTCGAGGTCGGGTTGCGGAGCGAGGCCGAGGTGCGCGCCGCCGGCGTCGTGCCGGCGACCATCGGCGTCGTCGAAGGCGTCGCGGTCGTCGGCCTCTCCCGCGGCGAGATCGAGCGGCTCTGCACGGCCGCCGAGGTGGTGAAGGCGAGCGTGCGCGACCTGCCGATCGCTCGGGCGAAGGGGCTCGACGCGGGCACGACGGTCGCAGCGACGGCCTGGCTCGCGCACCGTGCCGGCATCCGGGTGATGTCGACCGGCGGACTCGGCGGCGTGCACCGCGGCGCCGCCGAGAGCTTCGACGAGTCGGCCGACCTGCCCGTGCTCGCCGAGACGCCGATCACGCTCGTGAGCGCCGGAGTGAAGTCGATCCTCGACATCGGCGCGACGCTCGAACGGCTCGAGACGCTCGGCGTGCCGGTCGTCGGCTACCGCACCACGCGGTTTCCGGCCTTCACCGTCGCCGACTCGGGATTCGCCCTCGACTACCGGGTCGACTCCCCCGCGGAGGCCGCAGCGCTCGCCCGGGCGCGCGACGAGTTCGGGCAGCGGGCGGCCGTGCTCGTCGCGAACCCGATCTCGGCCGACCGGCAGCTCGATCCGGCGCTGCACGACCGGGTGCTCGGCGAGGCGCTCGCGGCAGCCGAGGCCGCAGGAGTGACGGGCCACGACACGACGCCGTTCCTGCTCGACCGGTTCCAGCGGGCGACCGGCGGAGAGAGCCTCGAGGTCAACCTCGAGCTGTATCGGGCGAACGTCGCCCTCGGGGCGGAGATCGCGCGTGAGCTCGCCGGCTGAGCGGGCGGATGCCTCGGCCCCGCCGCTCCTCGCGGTCGTCGGCGACCTCGTCGAGGACATCGTCGTCTGGACCTCCGAGCCGGTGCGGCACGGCACCGACACGGCGGCACGGGTGTTCCGCACTCGTGGCGGCAGCGCCGCGAACGTCGCCGCACTCGCCGCACCGCTCGTGCCGACCCGGTTCATCGGCTGCGTCGGGCCCGACGCCGCGGGCGACGCGCTGGTCGCAGCACTCGAGGGGTGCGGCGCCGAGGTCCGGGTGCAGCGACACGGCACGACGGGCGCCGTCGTCGTCATCGTCGATCCGGCGGGCGAACGCACGATGTTCCCCGATCGCGGGGCGTCGGCCCTGCTCGAGACGGTCGACCCCGCCTGGCTCGACGGCGTCTCATGGCTGCATGTGCCGAGCTACGGTTTCGAGCTCGAGCCGGCACGCTCGGCGGTGCTCGCGCTCATCGGCGAGGCACGTCGGCACGGAGCCGGCGTCTCGATCGACGCGTCGTCGACGGGCCTGCTCACCGGACTCGGGGTGCCGAAGGTGCTCGACCTGTTCGCCTCGCTCGCCCCCGACGTGCTCTTCGCGAACGAGACCGAGGCGGCCCTGCTCGGGCTCGGGCCCGGGCCCGGGTCCGGGTCGATCACCCCAACGATCGTCGTGAAGCACGGACCCGAGCCGACGCAGGTGTTCGAGGGCGGCACCCTCGTCGCCGAGGTCCCGGTCGCACCGGTTCCCGGCGCGCGCGATCTCACCGGCGCGGGAGACGCATTCGCGGCGGGGTTCCTCGCGGCGCGCCTCGCCGGGCGACCGACCGGCGATGCGGTGCTCGGCGGGCACGGCGTCGCCGCCCGGGTGATCACCGCCCCGGGCACCGCCGGCTGAGCCGAACGGACCTTCCGCAGCGGATCGTCAACTCACGTTGACGAGCAGGACTCACGTCAACTACGGTTGACGACATGGACGACCGCACCCTCCGCACCGCGATCGCCGCGGCCGACGGCGACGACCCCTACCGCGCCCTGCGCGAGCTGCACCACGTGCGCATCGAGCTCAACCGCGAGCTCGACCGAGCCGAAGCCGTTGCGGTGCGCCGCGCGCGCGCCGGCGGGTCGAGCTGGCAGCTCATCGCCCTCGCGCTCGAGGTCTCGAAGCAGGCGGTGCACAAGAAGTACGGCCGTTCCTGAGCGCGCCCGGACGGGCCCTCCCGCCGACAGGGCTGGGAGCCCGGCGCAGCCGGGGCGCGTAGGCTGCAATGCGGCGACGACGCGAGCGACGGGGGCGCGAGGCATCCGATCGCCACCGTCGTCAGGCTGCCAGCGACCAGAGAGTGAAGATGAGCACGAGCGAGACCCCCACCCGCCGAGCCGAGCGCGAAGCGCGCCGGCGCACCCCACGACCGGCACGCACTCGCGACCAGGCCGACGGCGCAGCCGAACGCCCCGCCCGCACCTCGCCGTTCGGGCGGCGCGGCGAGCAGCCACCGGGTCCGCGCGCGACGTTCCGGCAGCTGCTGCCGTTCATCTTCGAGCACCGGCCGGTGCTCATCTGGGTCGCCGTGCTCTCGGTCGTCGGCGCACTGGCGAGCCTCGCGCAGCCGCTGCTCGTCAGCCGCGTGATCACGGTCGTCGAGGCCGGAGACTCGCTCGGCTGGATCGTCTGGGCCCTCGTCGCCCTCGTCGTCGTCAGCGGCGTCATCTCGGGCTACCAGCACTACCTGCTGCAGCGTACCGGCGAGGGCGTCGTGCTCTCGAGCCGCAAGAAGCTCATCGCGAAGCTGCTGCACCTGCCGATCGCCGAGTTCGACACCCGCCGCACGGGCGACCTCGTCTCCCGCGTCGGCAGCGACACGACCATGCTTCGCGCCGTGCTCACCCAGGGGCTCGTCGAGGCGATCGGCGGCACCGTGACGTTCTTCGGCGCGCTCATCTTCATGCTCGTGATCGATCCCGTGCTGCTCGGGCTCACCGTGCTCGTCGTCGCCATCGCGATCACGACCGTGACCCTGCTGTCGCAGCGGGTGCGCGAGGCGTCGCACGCCGCGCAGGCGAAGGTCGGGGATGTCGCGGCGAGCGTCGAGCGGGCGATCGGCGCCGTGCGCACGATCCGCGCCGCCGGCGCCACCGAGCGCGAGATCGCCGCCGTCGAAGGCGAGGCCGAGGGAGCATGGCGCATGGGCGTCGCCGTCGCGAAGATCTCGGCGCTCATCGTGCCGATCGCCGGCATCGCCATGCAGGTGTCGTTCCTCGTCGTGCTCGGCGTGGGCGGATACCGCGTCGCCTCGGGGGCGATCACGGTCGCGAACCTCGTCGCGTTCATCCTGTTCCTCTTCATGATGATCCTGCCGCTCGGGCAGGCGTTCGGGGCGATCACGTCGGTCAACCTCGCGCTCGGCGCGCTGGGCCGGATCCAGGAGATCCTCGACCTGCCCGACGAGGACGAGCACGACCGCGAGCTCGCCCCGCGCGCCCTCATCGTCGGCGACGCGAACGAGGGCCTCCTCCCCGACGCCCCCGCCGTCGCCTTCGACGACGTGCACTTCGCCTACGCCGCGACCCGGCAGGACCCGGCCGACCCGGCCAACGACTCCCCTGACGAGCACCTTCCCGAGCCCGACGTCACCGAGCGGCAGCCCGTGCTGAGAGGCGTGTCGTTCGACGTGCCTCGCGGTCAGCGCATCGCGCTCGTGGGGCCGTCGGGGGCCGGCAAGTCGACCATCCTCGCCCTCATCGAGCGGTTCTACGACCCGTCGGTCGGCGCCGTGCGCATGGGCGGGCTCGACCTCCGGTCGATCGACCGCACCGAGCTGCGCGCGCAGATCGGGTACGTCGAACAGGACGCCCCCGTGCTCGCCGGAACGCTGCGCGACAACCTGCTGCTCGGCTCGCCCGACGCGACCGACGCCGAGTGCGAGCACGTGCTGCGCGCGGTCAACCTCGGCACGGTGCTCGACCGCGACCCCGCCGGCCTGGGGGCCGCCGTGGGCGACGACGGCATCATGCTCTCAGGAGGCGAGCGGCAGCGCCTCGCGATCGCCCGCGCGTTGCTCGCGGCGCCGCCGATCCTGCTGCTCGACGAGTCGACCTCGTCGCTCGACGGCGTGAACGAGCGGATGATGCGCGAGGCGATCGATGCCGTCGCGGCCGGGCGCACGCTCATCGTGATCGCGCATCGGCTCTCGACCGTGATCGACTCCGACCGCATCGTCGTGCTCGACGACGGGCGGGTCGTCGGCGAGGGCACCCACACCGAGCTCGTCGCGACCGTGCCGCTGTACCGCGAGCTGGCCGAGCACCAGCTGCTCGTCTGAGGCACGTCTCGGCTGCCTCGGCGGGCGCGGCGCGGCCCCGAGGCATCCCGGCCGGTTCAGGGGTATCCCGAGCGAACCTCAGTGCCTGCTCGGATGGACGACGGCGATCGTCTTCCTAGCGTGGAGTCATCGCATCCGATAGCGGATGCCCTGAGCCCACGCCCCCTGGAGGACCCACCATGACCATCGCGACCGTGCCCACCGCGCGCGACCTCGACCCGTTCGACGGGATTCCCGTCGGCCTCATCGACGACCTGCCCGAGGTCGCGACCGACGGCCCCACGATCCGCCGCACCGGCCTCGGCAGTTCGTTCGACCGCGTGCAATCGGCCGTCCAGGGCTGGCTGCGCCACTGGGAGCCGCTCGAACTCCCGGCCTTCACCCCCGTGCGCGACGTCATGCCCGACGACGACCGCGGCCGCAGCTCGCTCAAGGCCGCACCCGCCCGCCCCGACGGGTCGGTGCGTCTCACGGCGAGCCTCTACGACCCGCCGAACCGCCACGGCGAGCCCCTCGCCTGGTCGCGCAACTGGGCCAGTGCCGCGGTGCTGCCGCCCGCCCGCGAATCGGGCCGGCTCTTCTACCGCTTCAGCGTGTCGAGCCGACTCGTGCTCGACGGCCAGGCGTCGCTCAGCCTCGTCTCGACGAGCGTGAACTTCGGCATCGTGGCCGACGCGGCCAAGCAGAGCCCCTTCCAGGCTCCCGGGTTCGCGACGCCCATCGCGCGTCCGCTCGTCGGTGTGCAGGCGCGCGCCGACGTCGACGCGCAGGCGACGCAGGTGTTCGAGGGATCGATCGCCGTGCGGCAGGGCGAGACCCCGGCGATGGCCTTCGTCATCGGCACCGATGTGCTCTTCGAGGACGGCTGGGTGCGTCTGCACGAGGGGTCGAGCACCTGGGTCGGCCCGGCCGAGCCGGGCGCGAGCGGCACCGTCGAGTTCCGCTACGCGCCGGCCGCCGTGCTGCGCGTCATCGGCCACCTCGACGACCCGCACACGGCCGACTGAAGGCGCATTCGCTCAGCCTCCGCCCGCCGTGCCCTCGCCGAGCGGCCAGGATCCGACGATCCGGCCGTGGTGCGAGGTCTCCGGCGGGCGGAGCCGCACGAGCGCGAGGCTGCCGAGCTGCAGGCGGTCGCCGCGGTCCACGCGCCCGTGCCGCTTCGCCGTCACGTGCGGACGGAAGTCCTGGCGCATCCGGACGAGATCGATCCCCTGTCCGCGCAGCGCCGAGATCGCGGCGGCCCGCAGCGCCGCGATGGCGCCGCCGTCGCGCACGAGCGACACGAGGATGTCGCGGCGGGGCCCGAACATCGCGTCGTCGCCGACCGCGACCGTGATCGCGCGGGCACCCGGTGAGCCCGCGACGGCGGCGAGCGCCGTGCCGAGCACGTCGGCGTCGAGCTCGGTCTCGAACGGTTCGACCAGGGTCACGTGCAACGGCCACTGCGCGACCGTGAACTCGTCGCCGACGGTGAGCGGCGAGAGCGGCAGCACGACCACGAAGCGCGCCATCCGGCGAGTCTAACCGGGCTGCTGCCGGGCGCGGCGGCGGCGGTGACGGCGACGGCGACGAGCGGCGCTATCGCCCCGGTACCGGGACCCGTTCGGCGCCACCGTCGGCGGCCTCGCCGTCGACGGTCGCGCCATGGCGCTGCCACGGCCACCGCCCCGTGATCTCCACCGCGAGCGACCAGCTCAGGAACGTCCGGATCAGGACGATGATGCCGAGCACGCCGACCGACTCGAGCGTCGGGGTCACGGCGACCGTGCGGATGATGTCCGCGGCGACGAGGAGTTCCAGGCCGATGAGGATGCCGCGCCCGAGCACTCGCCGGAAGCGTTCGTAGACCGGGCCGGTGTTCCGCACCCGCCGGATCGCGGCGTCGATCATCGCGTAGAGCACGCCGACGACGATCGCGATGACACCGATGACGTCGATGACCTCGCCGGCTCGGGTGATGATCTGGCCGAACTCCATGGGGGCCTCCTGCGGCCCACGCTAGACCCGCACGGGCGCCGCGCGCCCGATGACCTCCCGCGTGCCGCGGGCCCGGACACGGCGAAGGGC